>NZ_JAKRFQ010000640.1 GCF_022347985.1 Photobacterium sp. OFAV2-7 | reverse complement strand
CTTCTAATATTGCTTCGTCTTCCAGTTTTACTCCCTGCTCAGTCAGCTCTTTTCTCTTTTGTGTTAATAGCTTATCCAGGTGGCGAAGCGTCGCGAGTTTTTTCTCAATTACACTATCCAGGATCTCTGATATGGCCATCAGTGTCTGGACGGCTTGGGAGTCATTATGATCCGCTGGGAGATAGGGGGAATGACTATCGAGCGCAACTGAAGATGAACGGTTATCATCGCTCCAGCTGTTGTTCGGCATCATGGAGCCGGATAACTCACCTTGCATTTCTTCAAGTACCTGACGGACATCATCTGCTTTTAGTATTGTTAGGTCTTCCAGGTAGGCATACAGGAACAGCCTGTCGACGAGGATATTGATTTTCCTTGGTACCCCCTGGGTGTATTGGGTGATAATACCGAAGCTCTCCTGGCTAAGGGCAGGTTTGCCTTGCCAGCCGACTTGGTTTAGGCGGTGGAGGATATAATTTTCGGTCTGCTGGCTATCAAAGGGCGTGAGGTGGCACGAGGCAATAATCCGTTGCCTGAATTGCTCCATTTCGGGGAGCTCGATGATACCTTTGAGCTCTTCCTGGCCGAGGAGAAAACTTTGAATAAGTGGCTTGTCATCTAGCTGGAAGTTGGACAGCATTCGCAGCTCTTCGACCGTCTCCGGTGGCAGGTTTTGGGCCTCGTCAACAAGCAACAGCGCTCGCCGTTGCTGCTGGTGCAAGGTGAGTAGGTATTGCTCCAGTCTTTTGAGGATTTCAGCCTTGCCCAGATCTTCAACGGGAATCCCAAATTTGGCGGCAACCAGCCTGACAAGCTCTTCGGGAGTCAGGCGGGTGGTTGCAATCTGTATGGCGACGATCGAATCGTCCAGTGAGGCAACTAAATTTCTGGCGATTGTCGTTTTTCCGGTGCCGATGGGTCCGGTGATGACAATGAACCCTTCCCCCTGCGAAAGTCCGTATTTTAAATAGGAGGTGGCCTTTTCATGATGGGGGCTCGAAAAGAAAAAACGCGGATCCGGACTCAGCTTAAATGGCTTATCAGACAGGCCGAAATGTGATTCATACATAGCTATAGTTGCATCCTTATATCGATAGAAAGCCGGGTTTCATCGTAGCTATTGGAAGCAAATGACGACGATTTGTTGTTGTGCTCGACCCCGAAGGTGCTTGAAAGGTGTTTGTTAAATTCATACTTTCCTTCAAGCTCGTAGATTCGGTAGTAATCATTCTGGGTCGGGCGGGTGCGGCTTATAAACTGGTAATAGTCGTAATCAAAGCGTCCAGCCAGGCTAAAACGGCGTGAAAGGCGGTGGCGGACTGCGATACCGATACCGTCAACTTCATCATTTTGTTCATCGGCTGTGGCGTTAAGCGCTTCTCGTTCATCATGGAAAATACTTAGCTCGTAGTCGGTTCTCCGCCCCTTTAATACCGTCGACCATTCTAATCGTCGGCTCAGTGAAATTTCCTCGACAGTGGAGCCTGAGGAAAATAAGTCGCGATCAAAGCTGACGGCTTCCTCGGTATAGCGGATACTGTTGGTTATTCGCCTTGAGCGGTGAGACAACAAAAACTCATAGGCGTCACCATAGAAGCGTTTGTCATAGGAGGCTAACAACCGGGTTCTTGGCGTCGGGTTGATATGGACTGCGCCGGCCCAGAAGTCACTGTTGTTATCGTCTTCCGAGAAGTTGTAGCTAAGCTCGAGATATGAACGTTTAGTCCAGAAATACTTAACGCCTGGTCCCCAGCTGAGTGTATCGGCGCTGTCGGCATCAGACGTGCCTTCATAGTCTTCGAAATTGAATCGGATCAACGGGACCCAGCCAGACAGCGTCTGAAGGCCAAGCTCCTGACTGAACAGGGTAATAGCGGTGTCGTCATCGTTATCCTTGCTCTCTTTATACTGGTAGGAACCGTCGATTTGCCAGAACAGCTTTTTCACGCTTTCCCCGTTGGCAAACGAGAACTCCGCGCCATAGCCATTGTAGTTGCCGATATCATCTTCGTTGTTGACGATATCGGTAAAGGCTCTGGCCATCAGGTCCACTTTGCTGCGTGGATTGGAACGGTAACTTACCCCCAGACCAGCCTCTTTGTTCTCAATGGTGTCACCGGAGAAAATATCGGCGTTGGCGTTTTGATCGTCCGCCCGGGCAATATTCTCGATTGACGCGGCGGCATCGACCCGAAAGCCTGTTCGCTTAATTCCCTTGTCTGCAGCGAAAGCGAGAGTCTGGTAGGTTTCATTGTCGGTCGAGTCATGGCTGTAGAATAGCTGGTTGAGCTCGTAGTCGAGATCAATACTGCCGTCGGCACCTTGGATGTCGGTAGAAATGCCGGCACTCAGATCCGAGATCAGGCTTCCCTGCCGCCCTTCCGCTACCCGGTTAATGTTGTCGGTATAGGTAAACCCTCCGCTGACATAGGGGGAAAACTCGGCATCTGCAGCCTGACTGTGTGCGGTTACCAAAGCCATGCTGCACCATAGCCAGCGCTTATGATTGGCTCTCTTTGTTATAGTCATTCCCATATCCATACTCATATTGACTATATGCACCCTGCATGGCTTTGTTGACAATAAACCCTATTGCCATATTTTTGTTGAGCTCTGAAATGGCATGCTCCACGTCTGCCATTTTGGTCTTGCCGTGCTCGACGACAATCATTGCCTGACCGAGTAATTTTGACACGGTAATGGTTTCTTCGACGCCCAGCATTGGCGGACAATCAAACAGCACGATCCGGTCGGAATAGCGGGTCGCCAGCTCTTTGGTCAGCAAGGCCATTTTGTCACTGGCTAACAATTCGTTGCTTAAATGGTGGGAAGTGCCGGCCGGTAAGATACGCAGATTCGGAATAGAGGTTTGATAGATCACCTCAGACACCGAGCCTACATCACCCAGCAGAAAGTCAATCAAACCGGGTTTGTTGTCGACATCAAGGTCTAAAACCTTGCCGATTGATGGTTTAAGTACATCGGCATCGACCAGCAATACGGTCTTGTCTTTCTCTGAGGCAAGGCTTAACGCCAGGTTTACGCTTGTGAATGTTTTTCCTTCAGAGGGGCGTGAGCTAGAGACCATGACCAGGTTGCCATTCTCATGGTGGGGGGCGGCTGGCCCAAACGCATTGTGGATGATTTTTCGCTTGATGGA
>NZ_JAKRFQ010000639.1 GCF_022347985.1 Photobacterium sp. OFAV2-7 | reverse complement strand
ATCAGAAGAGCAGAGAATGTTAACCTTGATTGGCTGCTTACCGGAAAAGGAAGGCCCTTCTATGTAGGCCCGATCGACAACGCTGTATCTTTTGCTGATATGGTTAAGATCATGCTGGAAGACGAGCCACACTGGCATGTATACGTATGTAGCCTAAGTGAGCGTACTATCCTTATTTTTCAACAACCAGGACAATATGGCCTGAAAGATAAGTGGGTTGATCATCATATCATTGAAGTCTTAGTTGGCCCCGGCAGCGAAGAGCTTACCGAAGTAATACGTGAGTTTCCCAACCGCGAACAAATCCGGATCCCACTTCTTTCACCAGAAGATGAGGAAGCAATAGCTACCGGGCAAGTAGGAACCTACCGACTTTTTGATAGTGAAGATGCACTTTTAGCTAACCACCGACCAGCTAAAGAATCCGACCTACAGTTTTTTTCTTCAGAAGAGCCAACAGCTGCCAAGCCAGAAGTTGATGAGCCGATTAAGCTTGGCCTGATGCGTGCTGTTGTTACCCTGGTTGAAGATTGCGCCAATGAGTTAGGTGAAAACCTCAACAGTGATCAGAAGTCACGGGTAATTACCGCGGTTTACCGCCAAGCGGATCGCTTGGGACTGACTCCGGAAGATTTGACTGCTGACAGTATCCACACCGCTATCGACGTTATTCGCGACTGAATTTATCCTAACAAGCGAGATTTCTTGTTTTTGCATACTTCTCGCCATTGCAACCGCAGTCAGCCTCTCAAGCGCCAGAGATAACACCCTATCTTCTGGCGTTCTTTCCTTGTTTTCGACCCATATAACCTTTTCCATTCCTAGCCCTTTCTTTTTATTAAGTATTTTATAAATCCACGTGATATTACTACCAAAGTTACGCGGTTGAAGTGGCGAAACGCGCATATAGCTAATGTGTAGACGTATGTACTGTTTTGGATACAGAACCGCTCTGAGGGGTTGCATTATTTTAGCTGCTTGTAAGATGCCTATTGATGAAGAAAACCAGACTCAAGCAGGCAAGGAAAGCCGCAGGGTTATCGAGGAATAAAGTCGCTCGCGCCATGCACAAATCACCCCATACGGTGAAGGCCTGGGAAACGACCGATCGCCAACCTCGTACCATGCGAGAGATAAAAAAACTGTGTTCGTTGCTGAATATCCGTGTGGAATGGTATTTAGCCGGCGAAGGCTCAATGCACCCTATTGAAAGCGGCGCTAAAGAGCAGGAACTGTTAACCCTGTTCTCTGGGCTAACGGAGGAGCAGCAAGATGCTGTGCTGGGGATGATGCGGGTGATGTAATACAACCCACATCTGCATCGCATCTTGAATTTGTTGCACCAAACCGTTCATATCCTGTTTAATTATGTTGCTTACGGTTATCACAATAAAACACTATAAATCAAAGCGTTACTCATTCACTTAGCACATCATGGTCAGTAGATATATATATATTTTATATATCTGAGTTAGCTCTAACTTTTACATAGCTATTATAGAAATCCCAATGAGCACCCAATATATTACCTGTTGCATATCATGTAAAAAGAGTTAAGGCTTACTTAAACAAAACTAGGTTAACAGATAATTTTTATTTCCTCCCTAAGAGGCGTAGCTCATATCTAATATCAAAACATATAAGGCATGAACAATGAAAATTAATAATGAAACAGCAATAAAAATAATCGATGAGTTGGGTAATAGGCTAGGTAATAACTTATTAAATGAGTTAGAAGAGTATTTAGATGATGACAAAAAGCACTATCACGCCAAGTCTTTATTAACTAAATCATTAATAATCGACAGCATTATTAGATACAATCAGAGTACTAATGGTGACATTACTTATGATAGTGCACATAAAGAGTATATTAATAATTATTCCGATGTGGCTGATGGACCATGGCCCCCGTGGGCTGTATTATGGGATGTATATGAAAAATTTAAAACAGTTAAAGGTAAGGAATTAGTCGATTTTGTAGAATACCAAACTCGAACCATTGATCAGATATCAAAAGCCGATGATGATACTATCATGGCTGTTGAAATGGAAAAAAGCCATATCTTAGGTTTTGGTATGGATGATGGGAAAGTAGCTTTTAACGAGTATATCTCTTTATTACAGAACCAAAAAAATATTAACAGCTCAATATTAACGACAAGCTCAAACGGGAAACCAAACAAGCTCTTACTAAAAGCAATTAAAAAAGGGATAAAAATTACAGGAAGGAAGAATATATATATTACCATTGCGCTAATTCTTGCCAGTTTATTATTGTGGCTTGCAATGGGTAATAAAAAACAAGTTTTAGGCATGGTTGCAAATGCAACTGAAGATGATTTATATACAAGAAACTGGGAAGGCGAAGATGGAGGTATCTCTGATGTATATATGAACACAGGAAAAATGAAAAGCTACATGAGTGGGTACTATCCTCCCGAATGGGACAAAAACCTAGCGATTCCTTATAGTTATATCGATGACGACGAGATAGAGAAATCCATAATATGGTGTGGTGGCTTCTTTATGGAGAAAAAATTCGGATTCTATGGAACTGAAGGTATTTTCTTATTGCATAATGAAGACAAATCCTTAGTAGTCGCAACACTCGGTGCTTGTCCATACTCACATGATAATCGAACTTGGATTCAAGGCGTTGATGATATCGACAAACTCGACTCAAGTGAATCTAAGGAAACTCTCTTATTAGAGATGTATGAGCACAATAAAATAGAGCGTAGTATAAAATACAAAGGGTATACTCTATATACCCAACTTGGTTCTAAATCAACTAAGTCTGAGAGCGGCGGGGAAACAGCAATGTGTGTATATATTGAAGAAGGTCTAAATAGCTAATATCTCAGTATGGCCACTCTAATTCCACAATTAAATAAAGCCCTAAAATTAGGGCTTTTATGACTAAAGTTATCAAAGAATTAATCGTGTTAATTCGTATGTGTTCTTATTATCTATATCAAACTACCTTTATCTTGAGTTCAGGGACAAAAAACTAAAGCTGCAGTGTCACCCGTATTGAACAATGAATGTCTTCCGCTGCTCGATATGCGGTATTAGGGATGATGCGGGTGATGTAATAAACATTGCCAATTCTGCATCTTTGCTTTCAACCTAAACTGCGATTCCTCTTCCAACGTACC
>NZ_JAKRFQ010000638.1 GCF_022347985.1 Photobacterium sp. OFAV2-7 | reverse complement strand
TATAAATTCAAGCAATCGTACAGCTGATAAAATTCGAAGAAAAACAGGACAAAGAAACAGGAAGTATGACGAATTCGACTACTGTTAACTGTACAGAAGCGTCATTGTTTTTGAGCAGGGTTATCAAGCAGAAGGAGCGAAGAGTGGATACGAGATTTAAGCAGCACGGGGCATTTAGCTGGTCAGAGCTTGTGACGGATGATCCCGAGAAAGCCATTGCGTATTACAAGGATGTGATTGGCTGGGAAGTAGAGGCAATGCCAATGCCAGAAGGGGTCTACCATGTGTTGAAAGTGGATGGAGAGCCTGTCGCTGGTATTATGGCCAAACCGGAAGAATACAGCGAAATGCCAAATTGCTGGGGAACCTATATTACCGTTGATGATGTTGATGCCACACTGGCAAAAGCGGAATCAGCAGGGGGTAAGGCTGTTTATCCGCCAATGGATGTACCTGGCGTCGGCCGAATGTGCGCAATTGCCGATGTAGGCGGCGCCGTTGTCTCGATTATTACTTATGAAGACAGCGAATGTGAATAGAAAAACCGCCTGAGCAATCAGGCGGTTTTAGTATTAATTGCGGTAGTGTCTAGCCAATTAGCATATCTCTTGTGTGACTACTCTTCCCACTGAACCAGTTTGTCTTTCGGCCAGTTTGCACCTACATCGTGGTATTTCTTCTCAAGCAGGTGACGCTTGATTTTAAGTGTAGGTGTTAAAATACCGTTCTCGATGCTCCACGGGTCTTTAATCATCAGCACACCTTTAATTTTGGCATGAGACTCCAGCTCTTTGTTGATAGTTTCGATAACCTGGTGGGCTTTACGTTCGTAACGCGCATGGTCGAAATCAGGGAATTCATGTGGAACTGCCAGCAAGATAGGACCTGGCATACCCGAGCCGACGACACACATCATCTCGATGTTGCTCAGCTCAAACAGGCGCTTTTCAATTGGCACCGGTGCAACAAACTTCCCTTTGGCGGTTTTGAAGGTATCGTTCTTACGACCCTGAATAGACAGGTAGCCTTCGTCATCAATAAAGCCGATATCACCAGTATGTAGCCAGCCATCTTTATCAAAAGAGGCTTTACTGGCTTCTTCGTTTTTATAGTAACCGGAGAACATGCCCTGTCCGCGAACCAGAATCTCTTCATCAGCGGCGATCTTGATTTCAATACCTGGGCCGGCATTACCTACTGTACCGATCTTATCGCTTCGGAATGGATGGTTGATGGTGCTGTAGGCGAAGGACTCTGTCATCCCCCAGGCTTCGGTGATGTTCAGGCCGATGTTTTCGTACCAGCGGAGCAGGGCAGGCGATACCGGCGCTGAACCACAGCCGAGGACACGGGCTTTGTCCAGACCTAGACCATCGGCAAGTTTCCGTTTAATGACGCCTGATATGAACGGGATCTTGAGTAAGATGTTGAGCTTAGCCTGCGGCAGCTTCTCAAGGATTCGTTGCTGGAACAGGGTCCACAGGCGCGGGACGGAAATAAACAGCGTCGGGCGGTGCATCTTCACGTCTTCGATAAAGGTATCCAGTGACTCTGGGAAGGCAACCTGAATGCCGGCCATTACTGAAGAGCCAAAGATATATACACGTTCTGTTATGTGCGCCAGCGGCAGGTAAGAAAACAACCTTTCACCGTCTTTCATTCCGATATGGTCGAGGATCCTCTGTGATGACCAGGCAAATGCACCATAAGTCAACATGGCGCCTTTTGGCAGCCCTGACGTACCCGAGGTATATACAATCGACATCAGTTCTTCAGGTTTGTGTTCCGGACGCTCTTCAGAAGGTTTGCTGTCTGCGACCAGAGTGTCAAACTCAAACTTACATTTCGGTGCACTTGGGTAAGAGAATGAAATAGTCGGTAAATCCGGATGGTCGGCCAGTACGGATGTGACAGCCTTGTCGTCATCTAGCTTACCGATAAGCAGTGCTTTGGATTCACTGTGCGTTATACAGTGCTCGACAGTTTCTGCCCCTGCGGTAGGGAAAATAGGGACACTGATGTAGCTTCCGAGCATCAAGGCAAGGTCGGTAATAAACCATTCGGCGCAGTTTTTAGACATAAGTGCAACACGGTCGCCTGGCTGGATGCCCATGCTTCTTAGAGCCGTAACCAGGGAGAGTGCCTTATCAGCAACCTCGGCAAAGGTGTAGTCAACAAACTTGCGATCAATAATTTGGCGCAGGAAAACTTCGTCCGGGCGCTCTTCTGCCCACTTCAAAATCATTTCATTAGGTAGAGGCTGCGTCATGAGTGTATCCCTTAAGCGATCCGTGGGCAGAGGTAAAGTCATAGTCTCGTCCTTGTTGGTGTTATCGTAATGTTAAATTAAATGGTTTCCTACTGGTCCGTCAAGTGTCTATTTTTCATTAAACTCCTGTAATTAAGTATGAAAAAAGACACTAACTTGTCAAATAAAAGCGATAGTTCAGAAAAAATTTAAGCACAAAATTTAAACATGTGTATGATTTTTTTGCGATTGAAAGTCTGCAGCAGAATGAGTGGTGGCGTAACTCGTTGTTTTTTAATATTATTGACCGTCATCGTGCTGTTTTAGGCACAGATTACAAAATGTTATTACTTATGCATTTAAGTGAATTAGACCGTGATGACATGTGCTACTAGAAGTGATATGTGACATGGTTTGGTATTTAGTTCTGAGTTTTTTTATTAGAGCTTGAAAAGTATATAAAATTAGGAAGAATACTAGTTAACGGGATAGCATTTTGTAATACTGCTAACATATTAACAACCAAAGCCGTTACAACATGCCATCGGGAGGTGCCGGTGGGATTTTTGTTGATGTGAAAAATATAGAGTCAACTCATTATGCCAAAGCGTAGTAAAGAAGATACAGAGATTACAATCCAGACGATCATGGATGCCGTGGTTGATCAAATTTTGACCCTGGGCTACGACAAGATGTCGTACACTACCCTGAGCAAGCAAACCGGCATCTCCCGTACCGGGATTAGCCACCATTTTCCGAAAAAGCAAGATTTTGCCAATGCGTTAGATGGCAGAATTTTCCGCCTGTTTGTCGAAAAGCTTGATCTTGATAACGGCCTCGATGGGTTCGTAAAGAGTTGGCTAGCTGCACTTGATGATGATAAATTCCAGGCAACCTTGCGTCTCCTTTTCCATC
>NZ_JAKRFQ010000637.1 GCF_022347985.1 Photobacterium sp. OFAV2-7 | reverse complement strand
GTTGGCTCTTGAGAATCTTAAACTTGGTGCTATTTCGCAAGCCTATAAGGATACGGTTACAATCGAGATGTGGATTGGGATCTCAAATGTTATCCCACTGATCACTATGGTGGTTCTAAGCACTATTGGTCCGAAATTTAATAAGTAATATAACGAACTTCAAAAGGTAATATAATGAAAAACAAATATAATGTGCTTCTTGCTGGTATCGCTTTTCTTTCTTCAGGTACTTTATTTGCTGCTGATTTCGGTGTTGAACTGGCATGGAATACCGACAATGTGCAAGAAGTGATGGACACTATGTCGGAGCAAAGAACCGCTTTTGGCAAACTTGTTGAAAATGGCGAGATCAAAGACATGTTTGTTGCCGACAGTAATATTGATGGCAAACCGATTAAGTTACTTCGATTTGTTATTGAAGCAGACAGTAAGCAAGAAGTGACCGATAAGTTAGCCAATTTGCCGCTATATCAAAAAGAGCTGATTAAAATCGAAAATGTGCGTCCATTAGGCTCAAAATGGTTGGATAATACCCCGGTATATAATAATTACGGTGTTATCTTTACCTGGAAAGATCAGATTGAGCCGCTTGAAATTGACCGGGTGCTGGGCATTGATCTACAGCGTGTTATCAGTCTCAACCAGGCTGGGCTCGTGACATCTTCTTATATTGATACTCAGACATTGGATAATGGCACAGTGAGGCCGGTGTATTCAGTTTCTTTCCTGGCAAAAAACGCTCAGCATGCACGTGAGTTAAGTAAGCAATTTGAGGCTGTAAATCTTGGCTATGCAACAGTTGAAGTTCAATACCTTGGTCATAAGCTGGATCTTGCCAGATAAACACTGAATGTAGACGTTATCTGTTTGGTCATGGACAACAGTGTGCCAGAGGTTTACTTTAGCGATCTGGCGCACTGCTATTATTTGGGTGAAGGAAACGTAATGTCTACCACAAGTCAGCTGTTGTTATTTTTAGATGTTGTCC
The DNA here is from genome assembly GCF_022347985.1 of Photobacterium sp. OFAV2-7. GTDB lineage: Bacteria > Pseudomonadota > Gammaproteobacteria > Enterobacterales > Vibrionaceae > Photobacterium. The sequence continues at coordinate 2,177 of NZ_JAKRFQ010000637.1, read as the reverse complement.
AGCAAGGCTCATTTACGAAAGCGGCCGCATTACATGAAATGGACAACTCTTCTCTTTCCAAACAAATTAAGAGATTGGAAAGCGAGCTAGGAGTGCAGCTACTAAACCGCTCGACGCGTTCTTTTTCGCTAACGTCCGCAGGGGAAGAGATTCTAGAGCAAACCCTGTTGCTCAAAGATACACTCAGTCATATACAGCTCATTGCCGATTCGTACCAGTCGGAGCCCAAAGGTATGCTTCGGATCACTTCGCCTATCTATTTCGGGCACGAGTACTTACAGCCGGTGATCTCCGGGTTTATGAAAAAGTACCCTGATGTCCAGGTTGTCCACTCCCTCAATGACAAGAAAGCAGATATTATTTCTGACAATTTTGACTTGGCATTCCGGCTAGGGAAGTTGTCGGATTCCAATTTGATCGCGAAAAAGGTCGCGGATACCCATTTTGTGCTTGTTGCTTCAGACGAATTCATTGAACAGTTTGGCCAACCTTCGGCCCCGCAGGAGCTGATTGCGATGCCCTCCGTCCTGTATAGCAATGGCGATGTTACTGTCGATCAATTACGTATTAATGATGCCGTTGGCAGCGATCAGTACACCACCTATAAGATGAAAGGTAAGTACAAAGTCAGTGATGTAAGAACGTTAATCAACGCGGTGAGGGATGGGCTGGGCTACGCATTAATCGATTTATCGAACCTGAATAAGCCACTCAATGAGTTAAGTTTAAATGTGCTGCTGCCTGATCATGATATCTCAACAAGGGACACGGCGATTTATGCCATATATCCGCACCGAAAGCATACGATGCTGGCAAAAGAATTCATTAAAGCGGTTCAGGATTATATTGGCGAGCCAGCGCGTTGGGAGATATATCTGCCACGTTAATGTGGCTACTGCTGAGTTCATTGCATTGAGTGTTGTCGATACACCCTGGGATTTCAGAACATAGAATAATGCCCGGCAGGATACCGGACATTAATTGTTAGCTGGGGATGGCTGTTAAAGTACTGTGATAACATCGTCCATTGCTAGGCGGGCTTTCGGCAGGCCATGATTGTAGTCTTCACCGTCTAGGTGGTATCCCATGGCGAGTGCAAAGTCACACTCAAAACCGTCCAACTCTTCTTTGAAAATGTCGCCGATCAGTGCCGAATCAACGCCTTCCATTGGCGTAGATGCAATACCTAAACGCGCCAGGACATGCAGGGTATTGCCCAATGCGATGTAAGTCTGCGCCTTTGTCCAGTGACCGTTGAAGCCGTTTTCATCAGTGTTAGATTCCGCAAAGGTAAAGCCGCCATGCAGCATGTTGTCGTACATGTCGGCTGGCAGGTGGCCGGAGGTCACTTCAACATCCACCACCTTTTTGTAATTGTCTTTGGTAAAGCGTGGGTTGTGGGCAAACAAAATAATATGAGAAGCCTCTTTGGCATGCGGTTGGTTGAACTGGTGAATGTTGGCAAACGTATCATGGAAACGCTGTTTAGCTTCGTCGCTCTCGATAACAATGAATTTCCAAGGCTGCGAGTTAATAGAAGATGCAGACAAACGAATAGCTTCTTTGATCACATTCATGTCTTCCGCTGAGATACGCTTAGTCGCATCGTATTTTTTAGCTGTATAACGGTTGTTTAGGTCTGTAATAATTTGGTGAGACATGTCAGTTTTCCTCAAAGAACAAAAGCAATGAGGCGATATTACGGATGATATGGCTTGAGAAACAGGACAAGTGAATCCAATTATTATGGTCAAAAATGTCCATAATGATTGGATTGCAACTGGCTCTGGAATATCTTGGTTGTTTGTATCACCGCAGTATTAGTTCTTGTCTGTCATTATCTTAAGCTGTAATTGTAAAGGTAGGTAAAGTACTGCTAAGTAAACCAGATCTAAACCATTGCCTTTTTCTTACGGGTATTCTTTGTCAAGAACTTAGCCTGCGGGCTTGTACATTAATACTCTGTAGAAAGTTAAGCTATGAATAAATCAATATTGTATATGGCGTTGGCAACGATAGGCGCGACATTCGCAGTTGGTTGTAGCCAGCAGCCCAAGCCACAAGCTCCTCAAGGCAACATCCAAAGCTCTGAAACTCAGGAAGTGGTTATAAATGCTGTCAAATTTGATGTTTCTGAGCAGTTTGAGTTCTTTACCTGGGAAAATATGCCGAACGAT
>NZ_JAKRFQ010000636.1 GCF_022347985.1 Photobacterium sp. OFAV2-7 | reverse complement strand
TAGACGGCCTGTTCACATCATCTGTCACCAAGCCCACGACGCCACAAGCCCCTCCTAGCCGCCTGCCAAAAGGAATTGATGCCATCACCCTGGACAAGATCAGAGCGGTGCTAGTTTCGCCAACCACAACCCTCAATGCCGAACAGGTCGGCCAGGAAATTGGAGCCAGCCGAACCACTGCCCGCCGTTACCTCGAATATATGGTCAGCACCGACGAACTCTGTGCCGAGGTTTCCTACGGCACAGTCGGCAGGCCCGAGCGAAAATACCGCAAGCAAGGCTGACATTGCTTAGCTATGCCTTAAGCGCCTTTGATACATAGCCTGATTATTCACCACTGAAATAAATTGCAGCCAAGTCACAACTACAAGTGCAACCAATTGCAAACAAGCCACACTCACCCCTGCCATTTGGAAGCAACCAATAAACTTTACTAGCTTGATAGATAAAGTTGTGAGCGCTTCCTAGTCGGCAGTGTGATTTAGGAATTAGAAGAGCAAATAACTCGGCAACTTTTTATGCACCTCTCATTACAAAATATATCGGTGCCCTAAGTCGAATCACTCAGCAAGCACCGGATTGGTTAGGTTGATACACATAAAAAGGATAAATGATGAATAACTCACTCATGGTTGGCTACCTTCAGAGCTGGTCTTCTAATGTCACTTTTACTCAGGCAGCAGAAAGTGGCTACAATGCGATTGTATTGGCATTCGGAGAAATAGACGGTTCGACCGTCAATATTTACGATGGCTTTTTTGCAGCAGCACACACGCCGGAACTACTGAAACAAGACATCAGCAACGCCAAGGAAAAAGGCGCAAAACAAATTCTGTTATCAGTCGGTGGCGCCAATAATACCTATAACCCGGGTGGAGCCCCCGTAAGCGAACTGGCAGGCAATATCGTCAGCTTCCTCAATGAATATGGCTTTACCGGGATCGACTTCGATCTTGAAATAGAGGGCGACGGCGCTTACCTCGACGAATTATGCCAGGCGCTTAAAAGTATTGAGCCCGCATTGATCATTACCGCTGCTCCGCAGCTTAACCAGGGCGCTCACGAAACGGATCTTATTCTGGTTTCGAGCGGCAATTGCCGTATGTATGATCAGGCCGTCAACAATCACCGCTTCGACTACCTGTTTATTCAGGCCTATAACAACCCCTGGCCTGTTATAAACAATACTAAGGAAACAGATGTCGAGTTTATCTCCAACAGCTTTATTAACCTGACAACTACGATCCCTAACAGTACCAAGATAGTGATTGGAGAGCCGGCAGACAGGCAAGCGGCAGGCACCAGTATCTTTACCGTTGCTGAGGTCCCTGACAATATTTACCAGCTTATTCACGACCAATACGAAACGATTTATTCCAATCCGCAATTTGGTGGTGCCATGGTATGGAGCATTAACCTCGATGCCCAAAATGGCTATCAGTTTATCAATGCCCTAAAGGGACTGCTTGATTCGTAACAAGTTGATTAATGCCCTTCAATCATTGTAAAACCAAACAAAAACAATCATCAGGATAGGCCTCCCCTATCCTGATTTTCACTATATTCCACTAACAATCAAACGGTTAAAACTTCACCAGTAAAATGTATAAGCATCTCTGTGATAGGTATAAGTCGATAAAAGCCCCCCTCTTTATAATGGCGCTATCAAACGAGTTCAATCCTAGTACAGAGGTGAAATTATGGCAGCGTCAAACTGGAGTGCCCAAGATATTCAAGATCAGCAAGGTCGGTTGGTCATTGTTACCGGAGCCACCAGCGGAATCGGCAAAGAAACTGCGCTCACGCTGGCCGGAAAAAATGCTTCTGTCATCATTGCTGCACGCAACATGGCGAAAGGGCAAGATGTCGTCGATGAAATCCTCAAGCAGCACCCAAAGGCAGATATCTCGGTACGCGAACTTGATCTGACCAACCTTGAATCCATCAAAACATTCTCTGATTCAATCCTGCGTGACTATAAGCAGCTAGATGTTCTTATCAACAATGCCGGGATCATGATGTGCCCGTATTCCAAAACGTCAGATGGGTTTGAAGTCCAGATGGGCACCAACCACCTCGGTCACTTTGCGTTAACAGGCCGCCTGATGCCACTGTTGATGAACACCAAAAACGCAAGAATCATAGTGCTTTCAAGTATCGCCCACCGATTTGGCAACATTGACCTGTCAGATATCAACTGGGACAACAGAGCGTATAACACCAACAAAGCCTATGGCGACAGCAAGCTGGCCAACCTCTATTTTGCCTACGAGCTGAGCCGTAAGCTTGAAGGCATTAAAGGTGCACCAATTGTCACAGCAGCACACCCGGGGTGGACGGCCACAGAACTACAGCGCCACACAGGGCTGTTTATGTTCCTCAACCATTTCTTTGCGCAAGATACCAGTATGGGAGCATTACCGACATTACGCGCCGGTTTCGATGATAGTGTTAAGCCCGGTGACTATTTCGGCCCCGCTGCATTTTTCGAAACACGCGGCTATCCTGTCACTGTAAAGTCCAACAAGAAAGCCCATGACAACCTGCAGGCCAGCGAGCTGTGGCGGCAGTCAGAAAAAATGACCGGCATTGAATTCTCAATATGATGTGACATAACAGCGTACAGTGAAAGAAGCCTATGAACAGTATCATTAACATTAAAAGTGTTTCCGAGACCCACCAGATGCTGGGGCTCGGAAAACCCAGGCACCCACTGGTTTCAGTCTTCAATAACGACTGTCTGAATATGGACCTGAGCGATGCCTGCTACAGTTCGGAGCTGTACATCATTTCGATGAAAGAAGGCGTGACGGGCAAGATGTCATACGGCAGAAGTTCCTATGACTTTGAAGAAGGCACCATGGTGTTCATGTCTCCGGGTCAGGTAATGACACCTGCGGAAGCAGAAAGTACCGGGGATAGCGTCAGCTACGCCGGTTGGACGCTGATCTTCCATCCCGACTTGATCCGTAAGTCACAGCTGGGAAGAAAAATCGGCCAATACACCTTCTTCTCCTACGACGTCAACGAAGCGCTGCACCTCTCCGAGGACGAAAAGCAAACCCTCAATGAACTGGCCGATAAAATAAGAAAAGAGATCAACCAAAACATTGACAGACATACTCAGCACCTTATTGCCGGCAATATTGAGCTACTTCTGGATTATTGTA
>NZ_JAKRFQ010000635.1 GCF_022347985.1 Photobacterium sp. OFAV2-7 | reverse complement strand
GCTCAAACGGTCTATATTTTTTTAAAACTGTATTTCTCTCTTAGACGGAAATACAGTTTTTATTTTCATAGTTTAAATTCCGTTAGAGAAAATTTGGGAATAATGTATGACACAATTCTATGGAAAAACAAAAGTTTGCTATGGAACAAATGCTTTGGATAACCTTCAAAAGTTACCAGGTAAAGATGTTTTTATAGTGACAGATAGCTTTATTGCTAAAACAGGCTTTGTTGATCAAGTAAAAAGTAACTTATCGACAGGTGTTTTATCTACCATTTTTGATAAAGTAGAGGCGGACCCTTCCTTAGATACAATAACAACTGCTACACATCTCTTTATGAAAAGTGAAGCAGATATAATTATTGCCATCGGTGGAGGCTCAGCGATAGATGCTGCTAAAGCTGTCGCTTATTTTGCCAATCATGCAGATTTGTTACGTCCACCTCCTTATCTTGTCGCTATTCCTACAACCAGTGGTACAGGATCGGAAGTGACCTCGATTTCGGTCGTCACAGATAAAAAAAATGGTCTTAAAATCCCCCTTCAGGATGACACCCTTACTCCAGATCTAGCGATATTAGATGCGAGATTTACGCGAACAATGCCACCATCTATTACAGCAGCAACAGGAATGGATGTGTTAACCCATGCGATTGAAGCATACGTATCAAATCGAGCAAATCTTTTTACATCGATTTATGCCGAGAACGCCATCAAGATTGTTTTCAAGTATTTGCCACGAGCCTATGTTAGTGGCGAAGATATGGAAGCTCGTGAGCAGCTTCTCTTGGCTTCCTGTATGGCAGGTATGTCCTTCAATAACAGCGGATTAGGAATAACTCATAGTGTCGCTCATAGCCTTGGTGGTCTTTTTCATATACCTCATGGCATCGCAAATGCAGTATTACTGCCCTCAGTTATTGAGTTCAACAGCTTTGATGCATGTATACAGTATCAAAAGCTTGCACACTGTTTGGGGTTGCCGGCTTCATCGATGGATGAAGGATCGAGTTCTTTCTTAGAGGCTGTTCGTCAGCTTAATGCCTCTTTAGATATCCCGAGCCGAATAAGTGGGCTGGATATTGATGAAGATGCGTATATAAGCAATCTGTCAACGATGGCAAATAATATTCTTCAAGACATCTGTACAACGACTAATCCCAAAAAAGCGTCATATGATGATGTGATTCAATTATTAAAAAAGGCTTGGTGACTGAATTAAGTTAATAATTTGTTATTTAACCTTAACTTGGGATAAGAAAGTCGATAACGGTGTAGTGCTTCGGGCTTTGTCGACACCGCTTATAAAGCGGAATTACTGATGTATAAAGTCACTGACTATAAGTCGAAAGTTAAGGTAAAACTTTTGAATTAATGCTGGACGAGCTTTTTGAGGGCAACGGAGAGAACATGCTGTTCAACTTGGGCTATGATTTCGGAAGGCACTCGTAAGCTCATGCTTAAAGTGCCTTTAAAATCAGTATGATGTGGTAATAGCTATCAAATGGCTTCACCATTGATGGAAACAGCTACGTCGATGTTGCCACGTGTTGCGTTGGAGTATGGGCAAACCTGATGAGCTGTACGCACAAGCTGAAGCGCCGTTTCCTGCTCCATATCCAGCGTAGCGGCCAGGCTGACGGTCAGGGCAAAACCACCTTCTGAGTTCGGGCCAATACCGACCTCCGCTGTTACCGGGGCTGATGTGACAGGCACCTTGGCTTCACGGGCGACGTGCAAAATTGCATTGGAAAAACACGCGGCATAACCGGCGGCAAATAGTTGCTCGGGATTTGTGGCGGCGCCGCTGCCACCCATGGCTTTCGGATAGGCCAAATCCACTTCCAGCAGGCCATCGTCTGTGGCGACTTTACCGTTACGGCCAGCCAGGGCAGTTGCTTTTGTTGAGTACAATGTTGTCATAATTATCTTCTCCTATTTTTAGTTGCGCGCAATCTAATTGTCTGCAATCATAGTTCGAAATAATAATGATGGTCAAGTATATTGTGCGCAATTTAGTTTGGTTTCTTATCTAAACAGAGAGAGGAAAAATGGCAAACAACACCGATGACCTTGAGACCAAAGAGGCAATCGCGCTGGAAAATCAGGTCTGTTTTCCGCTCTACAGTGCCGCCAATGCCGTTGTTCGCGCATATCGTCCGCTGCTAAATGCATTGGATCTGACTTATCCGCAATATTTGGTGATGATGGTGCTGTGGGAACATAACGGCATTAACGTCAAGGAATTAGGTGCAAAGCTGTATCTGGACTCCGGGACATTGACACCACTGCTAAAGCGCCTTGAAACCAAAGGGCTGGTAGTCCGTACCCGTGGCCTGGAGGATGAACGTGTCAGAATGATATCGCTATCTGATGAAGGCGTGGCCCTGAAAAAGAAAGCCCTTGGTATCCCCGGCGAAATGGCCTGTAAAGTTGGCGGAGATATTGAAGAGCTTGCCCAGCTCAAGTACCTGTGCGAGAAGTTGGTCAAGACACTCAATCGCTAGGCTAGCTGCCGCTCAAAAGGTTTTAGCCATGATGATCTGCTGCTGATACAATTTAGCGAAGACAAATGAAACTCGAATAGTTAGTGAAATAAAAAATGGAAGAAATTTACTTTGCCGGAGGGTGCCTTTGGGGCGTGCAGGAATATCTACGGCATCTGCCAGGTGTTATCTCTACTGAAGCTGGTCGAGCCAACGGTACATCCGCCAACACTAAGAGTGAGTATGATGGCTATGCTGAATGTGTTCGTACCCAGTTTAATCCGGAAGTTGTTTCTGTCGATCAGTTGATGGATTATTTCTTTGAAATCATCGACCCCTATAGCACGAATAAACAGGGAGACGATATTGGAGAAAAATACCGGACCGGTGTATACAGCAGCAATAACAACCACCTAACAGAGGCTAGAAAATATATTGATAACAGAGATGATGTAGCTAAGATCGTTGTGGAGGTGTTATTTTTATCGAACTATGTAAAAAGCGATGATGAGCATCAGGATCGGCTAACACGTTATCCAAGTGACTACTGCCATATACCAAAGAATATCCTGCATAAATACAAATGCTAGAATCCTCTTTCAGGGAGGATTCTGTCAGAACGGTTGAATATGGTTTGTGAGGTGGTTTGGGATTGTTTGCTTCATCTGGTTTCCAACAGCTTTTG
>NZ_JAKRFQ010000634.1 GCF_022347985.1 Photobacterium sp. OFAV2-7 | reverse complement strand
ATCCATTTGTCTGCTTTTATGCGCTTTTAAGTGTTAATTAACAATAAAACTATCAACTAAAATTGCGAACTTAATACACTTAAGACAAAAATATATTTGAAATAAAAATGTTCTCTAAGCATGTCTGAATCATTTATCTTTTGTCTGAATTCCTGTATTTTTTGTAGATCTGTTTCTAAAGCTCCTCTGACCTCTTCTGTATAATCTCAACAGCGTCAGACAGAGTACTAACAATACAAAGGAGTGATTGTGCTTTCTGTTATCCGCCTTTTTTTAGGGGCGATCTTCATCATTTGTACCACGCTTTTTGCCTTGGTTTACTGCTTGCTGAGTCCACGTGATCCTAAACACGTACACTTTTTCTGCCGCGGGTTCGATCAACTCCATAAACTGGTTGGGGTTGAGCTGATCAAGCGAGGCAAAGAAAATGTCGCTCAGATTGGAAACAGTGTCTATATCTCTAACCACCAGAATATTTTCGACTTTGTTACTTCACCGGGAATGCTTGAGCCACGAACTGTCTCAATTGGCAAAAAAAGCCTGTTGTGGATCCCGTTCTTCGGTCAGCTCTACTGGATCACCGGTAACATACTGCTCGACAGGGAAAACAAGTCGAAAGCACGAAGCACAATTCAGCAGGTCGCCGAGGCTATCCACAGCCGTAACCTGTCTGTTTGGATGTACCCTGAAGGGACACGAAGCAAAGGACGCGGGCTGTTACCCTTTAAAACTGGTGCTTTCCGCATGGCCATCGAAGCCGGGGTACCGATTGTGCCGATGTGCGTCAGCTCAACCCACAACAAAATTTCACTGAACCGACGTGATAACGGTATCGTCATTACCGAAATGCTTGAGCCCATTGATGTCTCGCAATATGAAATGAAAGATGCCCGTAAGCTGGCTGATCACTGTCATCAGATTATGGAAAAGAAGATTGCCGAGCTGGACGCCGAGGTGGCCCGTTTGGAACTCGCCCGCGAGCAGGTAGAAGTAAAACCAAGCTAGCTACCTATCTATCTATCTAAAAAGAATAAAGAAAGAGCATCACAGATGCTCTTTCTTTATAGGAAACAAGTGATGCCTCTAGCTAACCAGTGAGTCGAATGCCTGACGCAACGGATCACTGTTTAGGATCCGTCCATGCCCTAACCCCTCAGTTGCCAGCAGCTTCACATGATCATACTGCCCCGCCTGCTTAGAGTGTGCAAACGAAGCAAAACGATCGGCCTTATCATGAACGATCACCGCTGAACCAAGGCGGGCTTTCAGTCTTTCTAGCGGATCAATCGACTCCAGCGCATATTGGTATGTTTCGGCGATTTCACCGACCACCTCATCAAATAGCTTCATCGAATACCCAGAACGCCTAACGGTACTGACGAGGTTTTCTGTATAGTTGAGCACCGGTGCCACCAGCAGTACAGGCTTTCCCTCCAGCAATGCATGGCGGCTCTCCAGGACCATTGCCCCACCCATGCTGTGTGCGATAACGCCAGCTATGCTGGCTTGCTGATCCAGCACTCCGTCAAACGCCTTCACAAAGCCTGGCAGATGCCCGTAGCGGCCTTCACTCTCACCATGTGCCGGATTATCAAACGCCAACGCGGTGTAGCCCGCCGCAGCAATATGCTCCATCAGAGAGAAAAACTGGCTTGATGAGCCTGACCAGCCATGTCCGAGGATCCAGGTCGGCCCTTCACCCAGCTGATAAGTCATGATCTTACCTTCAGAGGTGTCAATTTGACGCCGAATCAACCCGGCTGGTTCTTCAACCTGGCGCTTGCTCCGATCCGGCGTCAACAGCAAATTCTTCGCGACTTTTCTGGCGTGGCCCGGGGCGATAGTGTGGTGCAGACGTGTCGTCAGGTTAATCATGCCTCGGCGAAGATCAAACCCTTTGCCCTGCCTAAAATATATCTTGCTGCTCATTGAGCCTCCAAAAAGTACGGTCGTGCTTTTTTAGTCCAAACAAACACTAATCGTAACTATGATTATTACACTCGCCACTCGTTCAGTAACTCTTCAATACCAAGCCAGAACCGCTGGTGTTCATCGGTTTCCAACGATAAGGAACGAAACAAATGACTGCTCAGATAGACGCCATAAAGACGGTATACAAATTGCCAGGTATCAAGCTCCGGTTTCAGCTCACCGTTTTGCTTTGCTTTTTCTACCTGTCGGCATAAATAGTCCAGCCAACGACGGGTGATAACCGCCAAAGCCTGCCGAACAGGGCTGTCAGCATCACTACTGTCTCTCCAGGCATCAAGAAACATACAACTGCCCTGAAAAGACTGATTCCACTCTAGCCAGTTCTGCAGCAATAGCCGCAGCTTCTTTTCGATAGTTTCTGGTTCAGCAACCCGTGCCGGCTGAATAACCCGCTCAGTAAAATACTCGCCGGTATATTCCAGCACCGCAATCTGTAGGTTCTCTTTCGAGTTAAAATGAGAAAAGAGGCCGCTTTTCGACATCCCTGATGCTTTTGCCAACTGGCCTATTGTCAGACTATCCAATCCGTCTTTACTGGCCAAGCTAAAAGCGGTTTGTAAAATGTGGTCTCGAGTAACGCGGCCTTTGCTCATTTTCTTCTCAATAACTAGCGTTTTATCCTTTTTAGCACGATCGTACTTTTTAATGCAATGTATATTTTCTGCTATCACCCTCTTCCATTTACTGTGTCAGCAAACCTCTGCCGCTAACGTTCAGCAAACCTGAACAGGCTATCAATCATAATAGGGCAGTCCCCTACCTGATGAACGACATCTTCAGCCTGCTTCAATGAGTCATAGCTACACGGAATTCCATAAGTATCTGTGATAGGGTAATCATTCCCCTCAGAGTCTCTGAAGTTAATACTCCAGCCAGCACTTAGAAAATCGTGCACTATACGAGCTTCAACGAGCGTATGCTCTGCCATCATCTGGCGACATTCAGAAAGCACCATAACAACACCCTCATGTTTGATGACTCTCTGTAAATATAGATGATATCTCTATCAGTAAAAATCCCAACCTGTACCTAAATTGAGCTCGCGCAAATACAACAAAGCCGTATCAATGAGATACGGCTTATCAATTATGCACAATGTAGATTATTGCTACATCACAAATACATTACAGGTAGAGCTTAGCAACATCTGAAGGTTCTTGTTCGGCACCTTCCAGCTCAGCAT
>NZ_JAKRFQ010000633.1 GCF_022347985.1 Photobacterium sp. OFAV2-7 | reverse complement strand
ATTATGCGTAAGCTGCAGTTAGCTCAGTGACCTTATCAACATACTGCTGCATTGCAGTTTCAGCATCCATGCCTTTCAGGCCTTCCCATGCCTCGTACTTGGCAGCGCCTTTGAAATCAAACATACCAGGACGCTTACCGTGTACATCACCATCTGTTGCCTGCTTGTACAGAGAATACAGAGCTAGCAACTCTTCATTTGATGGGCGCTTGGTTAGTTTTTTAACGTCTAGTTGTGCTTGTTCAAAGTTTTCTTTTAGATCAGCCATGATTTTGTCCTTAAATAGTTGTTACCTAGCCACACTCTTGAGACGAGTGTTTGGTTGATTAAAGATGAATGCCTTTCAGCAGGGCAGAGAATGCAATGAGCTCTGCCGAAGAGGCCCTTTCGCTTCTTTGTTCTTTCCCTTGATCACTTTCTTTGGAATCAGGGAACATTCGGAAACTGCTGTTCATAATGATTTCAGCCAGTTTCGGGAATAGCGCGTGTAGCAGCGATCCGAAAATACCGAGGTTAGTCGCAATACGTTTCGGCTTATCGATAATCGCCGTTGCCAGTAGATCGGCCGCTTCATCTGGTGTCAGTGTCGGTACTGACTTATAGATTTTGGTCGGTGCAATCATAGGTGTTGCAACCAGCGGCATGTTGATGGTGGTGAAGTTCACATTCAGATCTGAGTATTCAGACGCCGCACAGCGGGTAAATGCATCCAGCGCTGCTTTAGAAGCCACATAGGCAGAAAAGCGCGGAGCGTTGGTCAATACCCCGATAGACGAGATATTGATTACATGGCCGCCCCCCTGAGCTTCCATGCTTGGTAGCAGGCCGAGAGTCAGCTTCAGTGAACCGAAGTAGTTCAGTTGCATGGTTCGTTCGAAATCGTGGAAACGATCGATTGAGTTAGCAATAGAGCGGCGGATAGAGCGTCCGGCGTTGTTGATGAGAATATCGACACGACCATGTGCTTCAAGTACATCCGCTACCAACTTCTCAACTTGATCGATTGCCGAAAGATCGCACTGGAACGTGTGAGCCACACCACCGCGCTTTTCGACTTCAAGCTTGGTGTTTGCCAGCTTCTCTTCATCTCGGGCTACCAGAATCATTTCAGCGCCGTTTTCAGCCAGTTTGTACGCTGTCGCCTGCCCGATCCCCGAGCTTGCGCCTGTGATCATAATGATCTTGTTGCTGACGCGTGCGCTTAGGCTGCGATCGCCTGAGATCTCAGGGTCAAGATGACGCTCCCAGTAATCCCAGATAGCAGGTGCATAAGTTGGCAGGCGAGGACATTCGATACCAGATCCTTTGAGCGCCTTTTGTGTTTCACGGCAATCGAACTCAGTCGGGTAGGTGAAAAACTTCAATACATCCGAAGGAATCCCTAAATCTCTCAGCGTCACATCTGTTATTTGTTTGATGGTTGGCAGAGACAAAATGGCATTCTTGACCTGATTCGGCACCAGCCCGAATAATCTGGCATCAAGTCGAAGTGCCATACGCGGAGCGTGGCCCGCCTCGGCAAAAATATTCATGACTTCGCCGGAGCGGTAAGGCTTCGGATCAGTAAGATGGAAACACTGGCTGTCGAGATCATCCTTATGGGCAATATGGTCCAGTGCGTTGACTACGTAGTCGACAGGTACAATGTTCAGACTTCCGCCCTCAAGACCAATTGTCGGCACCCAGGCCGGCAACACAGCACGAATACGCTGGATCATTTTGAACAGGTAGTATGGGCCGTCTACACGATCGGCAACACCTGTTTTGGAATCACCGATCACCATGCCTGGCCGATAAACCCTGAATGGTATCTTGCACTGTTCACGGACTGTTTTTTCAGCCAGATGTTTGGTCGAGAAATATGGATGGTCGAGGTGTTCGGCCTCTTCGAACATATCTTCCCGGAAATGCCCTTCGTACAACCCGGCAGCAGCAATCGAACTAATGTGGTGGAAGCAGCCCGCATCCAATGCTTCGGCGGCTTCTACAGCGTTCTTAGTTCCTTCAATGTTCACTGCCTCCTGAGCCTCGGCGGTCGCACTCAGGTCATAAATTGCAGCAAGATGGAAGAAATGATGAATCTTCCCTTTCAATGCAGCGATGGTGCTTTTGGTCAATCCGAGCTGAGGTAGTGTCAGGTCACCCATTACTGGCACAATACGGTCTGCTGGAACATCCCATTCCAACATACAGGTTGTCAGTTTTTCCTGGGCCTTTTCATTCCGGCAAAGGATATAGATAGTACCTTCGCGCTTAAGCAGTTTGGTGATGAGATTACGGCCTAAAAAACCAGTTCCACCTGTTAGAAAATATGCCATTCGCTCTCCTTAATTGACGGGCAACATTCTTTATTCCTTTAAGAAATATAAGTTACACTGGTCAGAGTTGTTGTCTTTAATTAATGCTTAATTTTATTAAACAGATCACCTTTTTATTTTGTAAATAGGCAAGTATTTCAATTTCATTAAGGAAATAAATCAAAAACAGGTAAATTAATCTATGATTGAAGGTGTGAGAAATAATCAATATCAATGACTGGGTTTTTATAAATTGGCTGGCAAATCATCGCGATTAACTTGAGAGGATTTTATGTATGACTTCATAATTGTGGGGGCAGGTTCGGCAGGTTGTGTACTTGCTAATAGGCTGTCTTCAGATCCATCAATTAAGGTTTGCCTGGTTGAAGCCGGACCAAAAGATTCAAGTGTTATGGTCCATGTACCACTTGGCATCATCGGCATGATGCATTCGAAGAAAATGAACTGGCGCTACTACACCGAAGGGGAACCCAACCTTAATAACAGACAACTATTCTGGCCTCGGGGGAAGACGCTTGGCGGTAGCAGTGCTTCAAACGCGATGTGTTACATACGTGGGCACGCCTGTGACTACGATGAATGGGCCTCGTTAGGCAATGAAGGGTGGAGTTACAAGGAGGTCTTGCCGTACTTTAAGAAATCTGAGCATCAGGAGCGGGGGGGGGATGCCTATCATGGCTCACACGGACCTTTGAATGTGTCTGATTTGAGGATAAAAAATCCGTTGTCAGAGGCGTTTATCAAGGCGGCCAAACAGGCCGGGCATCGATATACAGAGGATTTTAACGGCGCAGAGCAGGAAGGGGTCGGTTACTATCAGGTAACCCAGAAAAACGGCCAGCGCTGCAGTACTGCTGT
>NZ_JAKRFQ010000632.1 GCF_022347985.1 Photobacterium sp. OFAV2-7 | reverse complement strand
CTAGAAGCCGGTAACGTGACCAAGGTTCTTTACCCGAACGACAACCATGACCAGGGTAAAGCACTGCGTCTGATGCAGCAGTACTTCCACTGTGCCTGTTCGATTGCCGATATCCTGCGCCGTCACATCGGTGCCGGTAACAAGATTGAAGATCTGGCTAAGCTTGAGACTATCCAGCTTAACGATACGCACCCGACGATCGCTATTCCAGAACTGATGCGTGTTCTGATTGACGAATACAAACTGGGTTGGGATGCCGCGTGGGCCATCTCTTCGAAGACATTCGCCTACACCAACCACACCTTGCTGCCTGAAGCGCTGGAAACGTGGAGCGAGGCACTGATTGCCCAAATGCTTCCTCGTCACATGGAAATCATTTTCGAAATCAACCACCGCTTCATGACGCTTGTTGAAGCGCATTGGCCGGGCAATAATGACGTGAAGCGCAAGCTGTCTATCATTGAGGAAGGTCCTCAGCGCATGGTACGCATGGCGAACCTTTGTGTGGTCAGTACTTATGCCGTTAACGGTGTAGCCGCACTGCACTCGGAGCTGGTCAAGCGTGACCTGTTCCCTGAGTTCAACGAGCTATTCCCTGGTCGTCTTCAGAACGTGACTAACGGTGTAACACCACGTCGTTGGATCAAATACTGTAACCCGGGTCTTTCTGCGCTGATCAGCGAGAAGGTGGGTAACGACTGGCCGAGCAAGCTTGAGAAAATTGGTGGTCTGGAGAAGTTTGCTGAAGATGAAGTGTTCCAGAAGCGCTACATGGCAGTGAAAAAAGAGAACAAACAACGTCTGGCTGACTGGGTTGAAGAGAACATGGGTATCGAGCTGGATACCAATGCCATCTTTGACATTCAAATCAAGCGTCTGCACGAGTACAAGCGTCAGCACCTGAACCTGCTTCACATTCTGTCGCTGTACCATCGCCTGCTGAACGATCCGACATTCGACATGCAACCTCGCGTATTCTTCTTTGGTGCCAAGGCGGCGCCGGGTTATGCGCTGGCGAAAGATATTATCTTTGCTATCAACAAGGTTGCCGAGAAGGTGAACAACGACCCTCGTCTTGGCGGCAAGCTGAAAGTGGTCTTCATTCCTGATTACCGCGTGAGCCTGGCAGAGATCCTGTTCCCTGCAGCAGACGTATCAGAGCAGATTTCGACTGCCGGTAAAGAAGCATCAGGTACAGGTAACATGAAGTTCGCGATGAACGGTGCCCTGACCATCGGTACGATGGACGGTGCCAACGTTGAAATGCGTGAAGAAGTCGGCGATGACAACATCTTCATTTTCGGCCTGCTGGTTGATGAAGTACAGAAACTAAAAGAAGAGGGTTACGACCCTTACCGTTATTACCATGCTGATAGCTTACTGCGCGCAGCACTGGATCTATTGGAAACTGATGAGTTCACACCAGGATACCCTGGCCAGCTGGCAGCGATTCGCCACAACCTGCTGGACGGTGGTGACCCTTACCTGGTACTGGCTGACTTTGCCGACTACGTGAAAACTCACGAGAAAATCGATGCTGAATACCGTGACCAGAAGAACTGGGCACGCAAAGCAATTCTAAATACAGCATTGATGAGCAAGTTTAGCTCAGACCGTAGTATTCGAGACTACGCCAATAACATCTGGAACCTCGAGCCAGTAAACCGTTAATTCAGCCCATTTGGTGATTTAGAGTCTGAATTGATATCAGCAAAACCCTAACATCGAAGCGGCCGCAAGGCCGCTATCGGAGAGAACGATGAAAGACGATCAAGTATTAAAACAAGTTGCTGACATCGCAGGTATTGCAGATAGCTATGTCAGTGCTTGGGGAGATGAAGCCAAGGTGGAAAGCGAGACGATCCGTCGTCTGCTGGCTGCGCTTGGTTACGACACACGTAATGACGAAGCTTTGCTGGAATCAGCCAATAAAAAACACCATCCGGATGTGTTAGCACCTGTGCAGGTCGTACGTAGCGGCGAGCCGATGCGCATTGCCATGCACCTTGATCAAGCCGCGCGGAGCAGCGATTTCAGCTGGCGTCTGGAAACAGAGCAGGGTGAGGTGATGGAAGGCTGGTTGCAGTCTCAGCTGATCAGTGACGAGCGTGCCGATGGCGGCCCGTTGGTGTTCTCATTACCAGATGATCTGGAGTGGGGTTACCACAAGCTGGAAGTGTTCCGCAAGCGTCGTAAATCTCCGTTTGAAATGACTTTGATCGTTACTCCTCAGTCTTGTTACAAGCAGGATGCCCTGCAGGAAGACAAGAAGCTTTGGGGAACGAGTGTTCAGCTGTATTCAATTCGCACTAATCACAACTGGGGGATTGGTGATTTCGGCGATCTGAAACAACTGGTTGCCGATGTCGCTGCCCGTGGTGGTGATTTTGTGGGTCTTAACCCCATTCACTCCTTATTCCCGGCCAACCCGGAAGGTGCGAGCCCATATAGCCCGTCTTCTCGTCGTTGGCTGAACCTGATGTATATTGATGTGAGCTCAGTCTCTGAGTTTGCCCAGTGTGACGAGGCCCAGCAGCTGGTAGGCAGCCCTGAGTTCCAGCAGCGCTTGGTCGAGGCCCGCAATGCCAACTGGGTGAACTACAGCGAAGTCTCCTGCCTGAAAATGGCCGTGCTTCCTTTGCTGTTTGATACGTTCCGTGAGCGTCACCTGGATAAAAAGACGGCGCGTGCAGAGAAATTCCTGGCGTTTGTTGAGCAGGGCGGTGAAAGCCTGCTTCACCAGGCGGCCTTCGATGCGCTTCATGCCGAGCTGAAGAAAGAAGATGATTCTGTGTGGGGATGGCCGGTCTTCCCGGAAGAGTATCGTCATTTTGATAATCCTGCCGTGCAGACATTTATCAAGAAGAACTATGCCAAAGTACAACTGTTTATGTACTTGCAGTGGATTGCCGATACCCAGCTGGCCGAAGTCAACGAGCTGGCAGAAGAAAAGGGTATGGTCATGGGGCTTTACCGCGACCTGGCTGTGGGTGTGTGTGACTCTGGCTCTGAAACCTGGGCTGATCACGGCGCATTATGTCAGGATGTGAGCGTGGGCGCGCCGCCAGATATTCTTGGTCCTCTGGGTCAGAACTGGGGACTGCCGCCGCTAAACCCGGAAGTGCTGAAAGAAAGAGCCTATGACCCTTATGTTCAGTTGATCCGTGCCAATATGCG
>NZ_JAKRFQ010000065.1 GCF_022347985.1 Photobacterium sp. OFAV2-7 | reverse complement strand
GGGGATTGAGCCAAATAGCAGCGAGGTGATGGGTTATCGTTGGTGGCCGCAGGTCGAGCTGGAACAGGCGGTTGATTCTGCCCCCGAGCAGTTTACGGCCTGGTTCCCGCAGGTTTTGGCACGGACACTGGTTTGCTGAGGGTTTCTTCAGCAAGCGCATTTCTTTTACCTATGCAACGGGTATAAAAAAAGCTGTCGTCAGACAGCTTTTTTCATCAACGTCTTTTCGATTCAACAGCCGTTATTTACGTACCGCGATTGCTTCGATTTCAATTTTCACATCTTTTGGCAGACGTGCTACTTCAACACATGAACGTGCAGGATAAGGGGCGTTGTGCTCGTCGAAGAACTTGCCGTACACTTCGTTAACGGTTGCGAAGTCGTTCAGATCTTTTACAAAAACCGTCATCTTGACAATATCTGCAACTTTCAGGCCGGAAGATTCAACAACAGCTTTGACATTGTCCAGTGACTGACGTGCCTGCTCGGCAATATCTTCAGACACTTCACCTGTAACCGGGTTTACAGGGATCTGACCTGAAGTCAGAATCATGTTGCCTAGGTCAACACCTTGTACATAAGGGCCGATAGCTGCTGGAGCCTGATCTGTGTGTAGTACTTGAGTCATTGATTGTCCTTACTAAGTCATTCAGAACCTATGTTTAGGGCACTAGTTTGCAGCCCAAAACAGTTTAGGTCAAAGTATTTCCTGTTACTTGTAGCACGTAAGTAAGGTTAAGCCGGGATCCCTAATCGTGCTTTTACCACACGCTCGCATTGTTCAATGCGGTTAATGTCCTTCGGCGCAACCATTACCGTATCATTTCCACCCACGGTTCCCAGGATCTCGGCATGAGGCTGGATATCAATCAGACGGGCAACAAGCTGCGCGCCACCGGGATGGGTCTTGACCACGACCACGAGCTGGTTGTGGGTAATGAATTCGATCTGCGAGGAAATGGATGAACCAACCTGCACCGGTTCATTTTCGACCGTTAGGCAATAGACCTTTTTACCGTAGGCATTGGGTACCTTGGCAACGCCGAGTCGTGAGAGCAGACGGGAAACCGTCGACTGACTGACATCATCATATCCCATGTCAATCAAACGCTGGCGGATGTCGTCCTGGGTCGAAAAGCTTTGCTGCTGGAGCAGACGTTTGCAGGCTGTAGTGATGTTCTCATCAGATGAAAGTGCATCAATCGCGCCGTGTACATTGGATACATTCACGGGCAACTCCTTTGTTATTCTATAGGGTATTAAGATCGTATCTCTCTGTATTGCCCGCCTCGTTCCGACAAGGAAGTGCGTACTTCGGTTGCCATCTGCATGATGGTCTTCGGGGCAGGCATAACGCAAGTTATAATATAGCCATTGCATAATCTTGCATAAGCATCATAACAATAATGTGATTATGTTTTATTGACCCTAATCACCAAAATAAAAAGCCGATTTTTTCTGCTATATGACGAATTTTATTCCGCCATATTCGGTGTCAGTTACGGATTTTGAGGAACTTTTTTCTGTGGCTGTGAGGTTAGCTGGGTGCCGGCTTCCGGAGCGCCCCTGAGCCCGGAAAGTGCCTCGGCGCTGTTATCCGGGGCTGCCCTTTGGGCCGGCGACTGGAAGGTCGAGGAAATGGGTGTCCGGTAGGTTTCGAACGGTGACGAGCTCGCTGCAGCCGTATTGATTTCGCTATCGACAGGCGTTAACTGCTTGATACCTGTTTCTTGAAGTCCGTCCGGTGTGTCAGTAACGCTGGCAATGTCGATGACAGGGCGGTTGGGACGATTGAGATCGGTGACATATTGGGATACTTGAATAGAAGCAAGCGCCGGACTGGCCGAGGCGGTAGCAATACCGAGCGCATCAAGCCAGTCAAAAATAAGGGTCGCAGGGACAAACTGGCTGTAGCGGATAGCGGGGCGCAGGTTGCGCAGATCTTCCGGGTTATGGACGATGGCAACCGTGATCCCGGCAATCTCGCCGTCGGGGTTGAATACCGGACCTCCGCTCATTCCCGACATCACAGGGGCATCACTGAGCGAGTAGAGACAATCGGTATTGGTGTCGATGACATCCTGGAGGTATTTGCCTTCCCCTTTAATGCTGTTGCCAACTAGCGAATGGCCGTGATGGGAAACGGGTTGATCAGGATAGATCAGCCCCCAGGTCGGAATGTGATCCGATGAACGGCGGATGAGGGCGAGATCGCAATAGGGGTGATGAATGACATCAAAGTCCCAGGACAAGCGGGCAACATGTTTGGCGGTGATCATATACTCGTCGTTGACCGGAACGGCAGAGCCAAAACCACCGAGCAGGAGCGGAATTCCAATCATGACCATCTGATTGGCCTGGCTGCCCGGCGCCTGGCTGATCGGGCCATTGCTCATGATACAGCCTGACATCAAAGCAAGCGCCAGCGCACCTCCACTAAGCCTGGAGAATAGAGAATTGGAGTGCAAACCAAAATCTACAACACACTTCATGCCACTGCCCTTTGAAAGTCGATGAGTCCGGCAGTGGCATCGATAGAGATCGATAAAAGGATTTGCCCTGCCGATTTTTAATTGTGATTTTTCAAAGGTAGAGGTATTGGTAGGTGTCGATAGCACTAGAAATGAGAATAAAAAAACCGGCTCAGGGGTGAGCCGGTATTCTTAGTATTGATGCAGGAAAAGTCGTTTCTGAGGCAGTTTAGTTATGCTCGGTAACGATTTCACGTGAGAACACTTTCTCACAATATTTGCACTTCAGTTGCACATCGTCATTTTTGGTACGTACGCTAAAGCTGCTGTCGACCGGCTCACCGTGGGTAATGCAGTTGGTATTCGGGCATTTGAAAATGGCGTTGATTTGCTCGGGTAGCGACAGAGTCAGTTTTTTCACAACCTCGTAGTTTTCAATCTGGTTAACCGTGGCCTTAGGGGCGTAAAGAGCGAGCTGGTTGGCCTGATCTTCGTTGATGAAGGTGTTTTCAATCTTAATCAGATCCTTGGCACCTAATGCCGATGAAGGCAGGTTCAGGCCCACAGTGACACGCTGATTGGTTTTGTGCATCTTGAACAGCTTCAGCACCTTGATCCCTACGTTCGCCGGAATATGGTCGATAACAGAACCGTTCTTAATTGCTTCAACCTGTAGTTGAGTTTCCTTAGTCATAGCTGTCATCTCCTGATTAAAGTTCTTCGTTTAGTACAAGGGCTAGTAGGGCTTCACGTGCATACACACCGTTTTCTGCCTGCTGGAAGTAATAGGCATGCTTGGTCTTGTCGACATCAACCGTGATTTCATCGACACGTGGCAGTGGGTGCAGTACCTTCAGGTTATCGCGGGCTTCTGCCAGCATTTCTGCAGTCAGGATGTAGGCGGCCTTCATGTGGGCATATTCAGATTCGTCAAAACGCTCTTTCTGGACACGTGTCATGTACAGGATGTCCAGCTGAGGAATGACTTCTTCCATGCTGGTATGCAGGCTGTAGTTGATGCCGGCTTCGTCCAGCTCCTCGCAGATGTAATCTGGCATCGCCAGAATTTCAGGAGCGATGAAGAAGAAGTTGATGTTGTTGAATTTAGATAGTGCCTGCGTCAGAGAGTGAACGGTTCGGCCGTATTTCAAGTCGCCGACAAACGCGACGTTCAGGTTATCCAGGTGGCCTTGCGTTTCGAAGATACTGAACAAATCGAGTAGCGTCTGGGTTGGGTGCTGGTTGGCACCGTCACCACCGTTGACTACCGGTATACCGTTAGAGAATTCAGATGCCAGGCGTGCTGCACCTTCTTGCGGGTGGCGCATCACAAACGCATCGACATAAGATGAGATAACTTGTACCGAGTCTGCCAGCGTTTCGCCTTTTTTCGCCAGTGACGTGTTGCCGCCATTGTCAAAGCCGATCACCGTGCCTCCCAGACGCTGAACAGCCGTTTCAAATGACAGGCGGGTACGTGTTGACGGTTCAAAGAAGCAGCTAGCCACTACCTTGTTTTTAAGTAGTGTCGGATTTGGCTCTGCTTTTAGTTTTCCAGCAGTTTCAACAATAAGTTCAAGTTCACTTCGGTTTAGTTCCGGAATGGAGATGATGTGCTTTTGAAACAACGAGTTCGCCATGGCTTCTCTTCCCTATGATAGATAACTGATGAAATGTCTGCTCTCACGCAAAAAACAGACAAAAAAAAGCCCCCTAAATAAAGGAGGCTTTTTTTAAAAAATTGAAAAAACAGAAAAACGAAACCAGTGCCGATTTTCGGCGGTAGTATGTCAAGTTGTGCTTAACTGGCTGGTTCATTTTCTAACTCTGTTCTGACAAATTGCGAAGGATTATACGCCCATTTTTTGTGAGCGCAAGCGTTTGCGTAAAGTATTCATTTTGTGGGAATTTATGCATAAATGGCGACCTAAAGTCGGCAAGAAAAATGCATAATAACCTGCTGAAAAGAAAGGGCTTTATAAAGGCGATTTGTCAGTGGTGCGATGAAGGAAAATGCAAATGCCGCCCCGAAGGACGGCATTAATTATAAGAGCTTTAAGGTTTTCTACGTCAAATCTTTAAAACTCAAGAGAGCCGATTACTGACCCAGTGTAGCAACCATTACTGCTTTGATGGTGTGCATACGGTTTTCAGCTTCGTCGAATACGATAGAGTGCTTAGACTCAATCACTTCGTCTGTTACTTCTACGCCGTTAGCAAGTACTGGGTATTCTTTCGCTAGCTCTTTACCAACTGTAGTGTCTTCGCCATGGAAAGCTGGTAGGCAGTGCATGAATTTAACATGTGGGTTGCCAGTTGCTTTGATCATGTCCATGTTGACCTGGTAAGGAAGCATTAGGTTGATACGCTCAGCCCAAGCTTCTTTTGCTTCACCCATAGATACCCAAACATCAGTGTATAGGAAGTCACAGCCCTGAACGCCTTCTTGTACGTCTTCAGTCATGGTGATTTTCGCACCTGTTTCTGCTGCGATTTCCTGGCACTGAGCAACTAGCTCTTCTTCAGGCCAGAAAGCTTTTGGTGCAACCAGGCGGATGTCCATGCCCATTTTCGCTGCGCCAACCATTAGAGAGTTACCCATGTTGTTGCGAGCGTCGCCCAGGTAAGCGAAAGTCATTTCGTGTAGCTGCTTGCCACGGCCATGCTCTTGCATAGTCAGGAAGTCAGCCAGGATTTGAGTTGGGTGGAATTCGTCTGTCAGGCCGTTCCATACTGGAACACCTGCGTAAGCACCTAGCTCTTCAACGATTTCCTGGCCGAAACCGCGGTATTCGATGCCGTCATACATGCGACCCAGAACACGCGCAGTATCTTTCATAGATTCTTTGTGGCCAATTTGAGAGCCTGATGGGCCTAGGTAAGAAACTTTAGCGCCCTGGTCGTAGGCTGCTACTTCGAACGCACAGCGAGTACGAGTAGATGTTTTCTCGAAGATCAGTGCGATGTTCTTACCTGTTAGGCGTGGCTGCTCGTAACCGTTGTACTTGGCTTTTTTCAGCTCAGCAGAAAGCTCTAGCATGTGCTGAATTTCACGAGGAGTGAAGTCTAGTAGTTTAAGGAAGTTACGGTTGCGAAGATTAAAAGCCATGATGTTTTCCTCTTAAGAATCTGTATCTCTCTGGCCAGCTGACACTGCCTTTGGTTATGTTGGGCAGTGTGCAAGCCTGTATTATGTATTGTTTATCGTATTATGATGCTTTTGTGAATAACTATTCTGTTATTCTGCAACAATATTTGTTCCAGCTTCACCTTTCAGGATGCGTAGACCTGCTTCCAGTGAGCCGATACCAACCAATTTGCCGCCTTGTTTGATGAACTCGCAAGAGGCATCAATTTTTGGTCCCATAGAGCCTGCGTCGAACGCGTATTGCGACAACTCACGTGGTGTCGTGTTGCGCAGTGCTTTTTGGGTTGGCTTGCCCCAGTCAAGGAATACTGCATCTGCATCTGTCAGAATTAACAGTGCGTCTGCATTAAGTTGCTTGGCCAGGAACGCAGCTGACATGTCTTTGTCGATAACTGCTTCGACACCAACTAGCTTGCCGTCTTCTTTCTTCACTGGGATACCGCCGCCACCAGTACAAATTACCAGGTGCTGCTGTTTGATCAGTGCGGCAATCGCTTCGTCTTCGATAATGCCGGTAGGCTGAGGGCTTGGTACAACACGGCGGAAATACTGACCGTCCGGCTTCACTGTCCAGTGGTATTTTTCAGCCAGTTCACGCGCTTCAGCTTCTTGGTAAACAGGGCCGATAGGTTTTGTTGGGTCTGCAAATGCCGGGTCGTTTGGATCCACGCTCATTTGCGTAAGCATGCAGGAAACGTTCTGCTCAGGAAGCAGGTTTTTCAGTTCTTGCATTAGGATGTAGCCGATCATGCCTTGGGTTTCTGAGCCCAATACATCCAATGGGTATGGATTTACTTTTTTGTATTCCAGACCTTGTAGTGCCAGTAGGCCAACTTGCGGGCCGTTTCCGTGTACCAGCACGACGTTATATTCTTCCGCGATTTCCGCGATGGTTTTGGCTGCCGTAGCAATGTTCTGGCGCTGGATATCTGCTTCCAGTGGCTCGCCGCGACGTAGTAGGGCGTTACCACCAAGTGCAACAACAACAGTTTGCTTGGTCATGGGATCGTCTCTCTTGGTTTTGTGCTTTGTTGGCCGGTATTCGTTGGTACCGGCCATATTATGTTTGCTTAGCGTTTTCGCCTCGCACCTGAGCGATTGCCGCTCATGGTTTATTCAGGTTTAGATGCCGTCACGTTCGATTGGGCAGCTCATGCAGCGTGCGCCACCGCGGCCGCGGCCTAGTTCGTCACCTGGGATAGGTAGAACAGTGATACCGGCTTTGTCGTACTTCTCGTTGGTGTAAACGTTGCGCTCGTAACCGACAACCACACCAGGTTTCACTGTCAGTACGTTGTTCGCATCATTCCACTGCTCACGCTCTGCTTCGAAGCTATCACCACCAGTAGTGATAAGGTTCAGCTGACCCACACCCAGTGCTTTTTCGATAGCGGTAACGAAGTAGCCTTCTTCTTTCACGTTGACTGCGCCAGATTGGTCGCCAGTCAGGCTCCAGCATTTCACATCTTTGCGGACAACTTCTGGGTAAACAGAGAAGGTATCTTCACGCATGTGGGTCATTACTGTATCTAAGTGCATGCAAGAGCGGTGCTTAGGCAGCTCCATCGCGATAACTTGTTTCGCTTCGCCGTGCTTGAACAGGCTAGAAGCTAGTTGCTCAACACCCTGTGGGGTTGTGCGCTCAGACATACCGATAAGTACAGTGCCTTTACCGATAACCAGTACGTCACCGCCTTCGATAGTTGAGTTGTCATAGCTCTTCTCTTCGTCACCGAAGTACTTGATGAAGTCCTCGCCTGCGAAGGTTGGGTGCCAACGGTAGATAGCACGTAGGTGGTTGGTTTCACGCTGACGGGCTGGCTTCGCCATTGGGTTGATAGAAACACCGCCGTATACCCAGCAAGAAGTGTCACGGGTAAATAGGTGGTTTGGCAGTGGTTCGATAACGAAATCTGTTGGTGCGTGCATGCCCTGCATCATAGAAGATGACTGAACAGGCAGCTCAGAGTAGCTCAGACCACCAAGTAGGATTGATGCTAGCTCTTGGTTAGGAAGATCAGCCAGGAAGCAACGTACATCGTTGGCGAATGCCGGGCCGAAGCGGTAGTCAGAGATTTGAGTACCTAGTAGCCAGTCTTTTGCTTCTGGTACTGCAAGAGTTTCAGCCAGCATGTCACGAAGCAGGAAGACTTCAACACCTTGCTCGCGAAGTGTGTTGGCAAATACATCATGCTCTTCGCCAGCACGCTCAACTGCTAATACATCATCAAATAATAACTCATGGCAGTTTGAAGGAGTTAGGTGAGTTAGCGCACGCTCTGGACGATGAAGAAGTACGCGACGTAATTGACCTACTTCAGAACCTACATAGAACTTACTCATGATCGTATCTCTCTATTTTTATGTCAGTGTAATATCACCGACTTATTTGTTTTTTGGCGATAGTAATAAATAAAGTATTTAATCCATCGCGTCGTTTCTGTAATTAATTCTACTCTTTCGTTAATTACAGTCTTAGACATTTGTCACATTTTAATTATTATCATGGCAACTTAAGCACCTAGTTTTATTAACATAATTCATGCATTTGTAGCTTGTTTTCACTGCTGGGTTTTTATGTGGTGTTTGTGGGTTATGCATGGATTTTGATTGTTTAAGCTATTGTTTTTGTTGGTTTTTTATTTGTGGTTGGGAAATTTATGCAGTTTATTTTCAAGTTGTTCATGTATAAGGATACCGATCTTATGCAGTTTATATGGTTGTCTATCTAAAATAATCGCGTTTGTTACTTGGTCGATAACAAATATTTTTCCTTTTATTTTTTACAACGTCTTTTTTGTAGTTTTCATACAGCGTGATATTACATGGTTTTATTACTTTTTAGTGACGGTTTAATGCTTTTTATTATGGTGCGTTTAACCATTTTTTCTGTTTGCTATTCTATTTTTTGTTCTGATTTTATTTAGGTGGGTGATAAGTTATTAATTATTGTTGATGGATTTGGAATAAAGGCATGGTGGAAAGAAAATAATAATGGCCGGATGATTGTGTTTGACGTAATGAACGCATTTCAGGATGTTTTCGGGTCGTTGTTCTGAACGACAAAGAGGGTAACAAAGGGAGTAATAAAGGGGGGGACAGCTCTAAAGAAGGCACCGAGATAAAGAAAAATACAGAGGCAATGAAAGGAGCTGGGACAATGAAATATACTGGGACAACGAGAGGTACAGAGGCAATCAGAGAAGAATTCGTAGAAAGGAAAGTAACAAGAGGATGAGCAGGAAGAGTATTGAATAGAGCATAGGAGAAGGAACTGAAGGAAGGCGCGAGGTTAGAGCGAAAGGGGAATTGAAGCTGTCGTAAAGATAACTTAGGGAGGCAATACCTGCTCGCATGTTTAAGATGACACGGCATGAGCTGTGATTGTTGAGGACGATCTTGAAGCGGTGCTTGCTGGGCAGGTGATGAGAAAAGAGTCCGGACAGGATAGAAAAACCGCCCGAAGGCGGTTTTTGTCGAGAGTGTAAGGATGCCGGGGCAAATTACATCATTGCACCAACACTTAGCATTGCCATGATAAGTACTGTCAGAATACCAAGCAGTGGAGCGACCCATTTCACCCAGCGTACGTAAGGGACGCGAGCGATAGCCAGACCACCCATCACAACAGCTGATGTTGGTGTCATGAGGTTAACAATACCGGATGCAGACTGGTAAGCGGTTACTACCAAGTCACGGCTTACACCAGCAAAGTCAGCAAGCGGAGCCATGATAGGCATAGTCAATACTGCCAGGCCTGAAGATGAAGGTACTAGGAAAGATAGTAAGATTTCTAACCAGTACATCACGTTGATGAACACGATAGAAGACAGACCTGTAACTGCATGCTCTGCTGTGTTCAGGATAGTATCGGTGATCATACCGCGGTCCATGATTACCACGATACCACGTGCAATACCGATGATCAGTGCTACACCCAGTAGATCACGGGCACCGTCGATAAAGCTGGATGTTAGCTCTTCTTCACTCATGCGAGCAATCAGGCCGATGATGATAGTGGATGCCAGGAACATACCTGATATTTCAGCCATCCACCAACCTGCAACCGCAACGCCGTAGATCATGATACCGAAAGATGCGGCGAAGATAGCAAGGATGATTTTACGTGTAGTCGTGAACTCCAACATTTCGCTTGACTGGTTGCCAAGGAAGTGTGCTTTGTTTTCTTCGTACTTGTCGTATACAAGAGACTTGCTCTGGTCAGCGCGTACCATTTTTGCGTAACGCATAACGTAGGCAACACAGATTAGCCAACCTACTACTAACATTGCAACACGTAGCATGATGCCGTCAGTGAATGGGATGCCGGCTGCGTTTGCTGCGATTACTGTTGCGAATGGGTTAATCGTTGAGCCTAGGGTACCGATACCAGCACCAAGAAGAACGGTTGCAGCAGCGACAACAGGGTCGAAGCGCGCTGCCATCATCACAGGTACCAGCAGCGTGTAGAAAGGTAGTGATTCTTCTGCCATCCCGTAAATCGTACCGCCTGCGGCAAATAGTGCCATTAGGATCGGTATCATCATTTCTTCACGGCCTTTCAGTCGTGCTGTTACCCGCTCGATACCGGCGTCGATTGCACCGGTTTTGGTAACGAGACCAAGGAAGCCACCAATGACGAGGATGAATAGCGAAACATCAATCGCTGCAGCTTCGTACGAGTTATGGTCGTAGAAACCATCAATCGGTGCCAGCAGTACATCAACAACACCTTGAGGGTTATTCTCTACGGCTTGGTAAGTACCGGTGACCGGTACTTCTTTGCCTAGCTCTTCATTCATCACGCGGTCATATTGACCGGCTGGAACGATCCAGGTCATCAGTGCCACAAGGGCGATCAGGCCAAATAGAATGGTATAGGCCGAAGGGAATTTAAAGTTGGCAAAGAAGCCACCTTTTTCTTCTTTGTTTACGGTTTGCGTCGTCATTGTCGTCTCCTTGCCTTCATGGCTGTTGCCAGCACAAAGGGTCATTCTGTGTGCCAAACTTTTGCTTGGCATGACGGTGCTCCCTGAACAAGCTGTTCAGTGAAAAGTGGTATCAGCGGTTTGTGCAGTTAGCTATCGATAACAGTTGCTGACTGCGCTTTGATCATCCGTGCCCTACAGGGTTTGCTGGCAAGATGTCGTCGCTAAAGAGTGGTTTGGATTTGGCGTCAGGTAGTCGCGCCCAGTATCTGGCCTGTGGCGGTGATGAGCCGTCAGCATTTCGCTCTGGCTGGTATCACCGTTTGCCCAGGTCTGATAGGTGAGCGCTCCTCTGAGGCGGCGTTGCAAGGTGCGCCGTCGGCGCCCTGGCTCGGAGCCGGGATAGAACTTACTCATGATCGTATCTCTCGTATTTATTCGCTCTGCAGTCTTTGCTGCGAGTCAGTTTTTTTGTTTTGCGAGATGATTTTATGCTTCCCGAAAGGGTTTAACTTTGGTTTCGTTCACATTTTTTGGGGGCGATTATGCAGCAGGAGAATCATCAAATACGGTAATGAGGGTATTTTTCACCAATTAATGGGTGAATATGCTTTTACGCATTAAAATCATCGAAGAAATTTATGCATTCGGCAGCATCGCTCAAGTTAACAAGCCTATAAATAATGGTCTTCAATCGGCATTTTGCCCCTTGGTCGCTGTTTTGTTATGCGCTTTTTCCTATATAAAGTCGCACTCTTTTCATTCAGTAGAAGCGCATAAACGGGAATATTATGCAAATTTCTGAGCGGTTGCCGAATACGCAGAATCGACGCTTAGTTTGATAAAAATCAATTTTTA
>NZ_JAKRFQ010000631.1 GCF_022347985.1 Photobacterium sp. OFAV2-7 | reverse complement strand
AGCAAATTATTTCGTACCCGTGTCGTGAAGACGAAGAAAGGGAAGGGTAGCTTTCAGCGCAAGGGTAAGCACGGAGGACGAGAGTCCTATTCAATAGCAGCATAGTTGCTGTTATCGCATAGGGTTCTTTCCCCTATACTATAATTATTCATTTTAGCCGTCTCAGATGCGCTAACCGTATGGATTGCAGGTAGTTAATCACAATGATAGACTCCTCAGCCAACTTGCTTCGTATAATCCCAATGATATGGTTTGGGAGTTTCTACCAAGAGCCTTAAACTCTTGATTATGAAGTCTGTAACTTTATGTACCATTTGAATAAAGGTAGAGACTCATGAATTACTTCGACCTGCCCAAGATAGATCTTCACTGCCACCTAGACGGTAGTGTTCGCCCGCAAACGATTATTGAACTGGCTCACCAGCAAAACCTGACTTTGCCAAGTGAGGATATCAGTGAAATCAAAACGCTGATGGTTGCTCCTGAAACATGCCAGAACCTTGATGAATACCTAATGCGTTTTGAACTGCCGCTTTCTGTGATGCAAACAGAAGAAGGGCTTGAGCGTATTTCGTTTGAAGTGTTTGAAGATGCAGCCAAAGAGAACGTCAAGTATTTGGAAGTTCGCTTTGGTCCTATGCTTCACCTGCAAAACGGCCTGACCTTTGACCAGATCATCGGCAGTGTTGTTAAAGGTATGAAGAGAGCGGAAGAGCAGTACGATATTCATGGCAATTATATTTTGTCGATTCTGCGTACCATGCCGAAGGATCGTATTAACGAAGTCATTGATGCCGGTGCCAAGTACCTAAATAACGGTGTTGTCGCTTTCGACTTGGCGGGGAGTGAAGTGTCTGGCTTCTGCCATGAGTTCATTCCATATGCCCACTATGCCATCGAGAAAGGATATCGAGTGACTATCCACGCTGGTGAGCAGGGCGACGGCCAGAATGTCCATGATGCTGTATCGCTATTGGGCGCAGAGCGTGTTGGCCACGGTATTCATATCAAAGGCCATCCGGAAGCTTATGAGCTGGTCAAGAGTGAGTCTGTGGCGCTGGAAACATGTCCTAGCAGCAACATCCAGACTAAGGCCGTTGATAATCTTAGCAGCCACCCGATTAAGGCTTTCCACAAAGACGGTGTACTAATCACTATCAATACCGATAACCGTACTGTGTCTAACACGACGATGACAGATGAAGTGCGCAAGGTAGTGGAAGAGTTCGATCTAACCCGTGAAGATTACTTTGCTATTTATAAGGTCAGTGTTGAGCACTCCTTTGCAACAGATGCAGTGAAGCAGCATCTGATGCAGTACGCAGAATAACGATCTGTTTATTAGAAAAGGGCCAGACATCAAGTCTGGCCCTTTTTGTTTCAAAGCTGCTGGAATTAGAGAGCAAGCATTCGTGCAGTACGAGCAGGTACAGAAAGCGTGTGATAGCGTGAGCTGATGGTTTCGCTATGACTGCTCAGCTTGTCTTTGTATGGCAGGTACCAGTTGAACTCGAACTGATTGGTATCAATGGTGTAGGAGCGTTCTTCACCACACTTGTTGATTGCGACAAGCCCTTGTTTCTCGCGTTTGAAGACCAGCAGGCACTGATCGCTGTACAGCGTTTGCATTGTTTTGCCTTGCATCTGATTATGGAAACTGATCATGGCAGTCATATCACTGCGGTTCCATACATCTTTCCAGCGTCCATTGTCCTTGTCTTCGTTGGCTGGCAGTGCATCGCTATAAATTAGCGGTGTACCACCGTCTTTGCCCAGAATATACGCATAGGCAAGATTCTCGTCAGTCGGATCCATGATCTGATAGCGGAAGCCGTCATTGGTCGGAATATCGTGGGTAATGGTAAAGGTAACGGCTCGATCATTGGATAATGCCTGACCATAAGCCTGTGGATCATGAAGCACTGCCATGCTGCCGTTAAACGAAAATGCCGAGCGGATCGAGGCAAACAGAGGGAAGTCGTAGGCACTGTGGTTGGTGTCGTTCAAGTACGGTTCCAGGAACGCATGGTAATCGTTGCTGCCCTTGCCACCACTGGTGATCACTTCGCCAAAGACATGCATGCCAGAGGTGATCTCAGGGGTGAAGACTTGAGTGATCTGGTAGTTGCTCATGTGCTTGACGGCATCGACCCGAAAACCAGATATTCCCATATCTTTAAGTGCCTGAAGATAGAGTCGTTGCTGCCCGACAACCCAGTCGTTTGGATCAAGATCCGGCAAGCCAACATCGCCATTGCCACCGCACAGACGCCAGTATTGCACGTGCCCCGGATTACTCCAGTCGGTGATACACCCGGCCGGGTGAAAGTCGTTGGCAGAAAACTGACCAAAGCTGAGATCACCAAATAGCTTCTGTCGATTTACGTAGTCTGCGTTTTGGCTATATTGGGCAAGCAGCTCGCTGCCAGGGTAATTCAGATCGCTGCGTTTCCAGCTCTCGTTAGCCATGTGATTGAGTACTACATCGGCATAGACACCGACACCTTCCGCTTTTAGCGCGGCAATCAGTGCCTGCAAATCCTCTTTGTTGCCAACAGGTGAGTCAATCAGGCGAATGTCCTGAGGCTGGTAACGGGCCCACCATTGATCACCGGTCGATTTTAATGGTGGGGAGATGAGTACAGTCTTGTAGCCCGCTTGCGCTATTTCTTTTGCCTGGGTGGTGATGTCACTGTATTTCCAGTTAAAGGCATGAAGAATGGTATCGGCATGTGCCTGGGAAGCAAACATGCCTGCGCCTAGCAGTGCGCTTGCGCTCAATAGGCTCGCTTTTGTTAGCTTGTTAATCCCCGATGTTTTTTTCGATGTTGTAGTTGCTAATGTAGAGTTGAGTTTCGTCATTGTTGTGCTCTGCTTTGTTATTGGAATAGGTTGGAGCTTATTTATTAAGCAGTTGAATGATTAGTTTTTTTTTATAAAGGTGAGAGCAGTATCTCGAACGGTAGTGATGAACTTGTCAGTAGTGTGAGTGGATGAACATTTTGTAGGGATGGAAAATAAGGCTTGTCATGCTGGTTGAGCGTCAGTATATCACTGCTATTGGATGAATATATTGAGCTAGCTCTATAATGTTGAAATAGAAGAATTATTTGGATGAAGTAACATTCTAGATTATTCGAAATATGTTTTTGTTTGGTCAATATATCCCGAAGTCAGTAT
>NZ_JAKRFQ010000630.1 GCF_022347985.1 Photobacterium sp. OFAV2-7 | reverse complement strand
AAAAGCCAGCAACCAATATACGATCACTATCTATACCACGCTCGATCTCGCGTTCAATTAAATCAGTCACTCTTTTGGCTGAATCCAAAAGCTGCTCGGTGTTAAGTTTACGTCCAGCCCCCATTTCAAGAATGTCATACCAGGCAGGCATCACCATACCGCCATTGATGGTTACCGCCAGAGATGGTGAATGAGGAAAAATAAAGCGAACAGGCGCATCTTGCGGTAAGTTCAGCTCTGGCAGAATAGCCTCGAAATCATGGCCGTTGGACCCCAGCCCATGAAGCCAAATTACGGCTGCGGTAGGTTCAACATTTGGCTCTACTTCAACACACGCTAAATAAGTCATGATAAATCTGTCTGATAGATAAGTGTCTTCACCTTACACCGGATACAGGCATGTTTACCACCCTGAACGAAAGAATGGTGCTACCTCTATGACTAATAACAAAAAACCACTGTGTGGGTTACAGTGGTTTTTATACATGGCTATACAAGAGTACAGCTATGAGAACGCGCTATTCAGGCACCACGCGAGCCGTTTTTCCATCTATATTCACTCTGACTCTTTGCCCGACCTGAAAGATCATGCTTGGATTTACCTCCTGTACAATCGCAATGGTTTCACCATCATCCATCTTGATTGTCAGGTTAACACCGTCTCGTCGAGTAACACCTTCGGCCGCTTTGCTACCTGCAACGCCACCAAGTACACCACCACCGATTGCTGCGATATCCGAACCGGATCCCCCACCGATCTTTGATCCGAGAATACCACCAACGGCAGCACCTGCTACAGCGCCGACAACCTGCCCTTCACCTTCAATGCTGACTGGCTCAGTTTTCATAATGGTTCCGTATCGTACCTGCTGGATTGTCCGCGTATCGGCAACGCCATAGGAGTCACCGTAAGGGTTGTTGGAACAACCGGTAAACCCAAACATCGAAAGCATCATTACAACAACGTAGAAAATCTTCACATCATCACCTGCCCGACAAATTCATCATTTCGATGCCATAAGTATAGCAAGGAGGTTATACAGCCCTGTATACACAGTGGCGTTAGCTACTCGCAACTAACTTTATTCCCAACACGACGAAGACTGTTCCTACGAAACGATCAAGCCACTGACTGAATCGCTGGTTATTTCTCAGCTTATGCGTCAGCATTGAAGCCGCCAGTACATAGAAAACCTCAACAACAATGGCGACCGCGATAACCAACAGCCCTAAATACATGAGTTGCAACGTTACGGGACCATGTCCTTCGCGGACAAACTGAGGAAGAAAAGCCATAAAAAAGATAGCGACCTTAGGGTTGAGAATATCAACCAGTACGCCCTGCTTAAAAGCAGCTATCGGCGTTTCTTTCAGCCCGCGTTTTGCGTCGATATTCAACAAAGATCCAGAGGAAGAAAATGACTGCCAGGCTAAATAGAGCAAATAGCCTGCCCCGATATACTTTACTACTGTAAATGCCAGTGCTGATGAAGCCAATACAGCCGACAGCCCAACGGCGGCAGCAAATACGTGAAACAAAGCTCCTGTACACACTCCAAGCGCTGAGGCTATGCCCACTTTTTTACCACTGGCTATCGTTTTGGTGAGGATGTAAAACAAATCTGGCCCCGGGGCGATATTCAATGCAAGTGCCGTCGAAAAAAACAACAACCAAAAACCATAGTCAGACATTCAATTTCCTTATTAACGCTAAATAACTCATCTCTTTTTCGATATAACCAAACTCAATAAGCAATTAAAACCCCTTCCCCTTCAGTTACATCCTTGCAAAACCGATTGAGAGACACTTCACACTTTCACCTAAAAACTCTCACTCATAACAACAGCCACCACTAGCCAATTCACAGAAAGGCATCAACTATCACTTTCAAATCATCATTAAAAGTCATATGGAAAATATATATCCATATTCACCCAATTAATCTTCATATGAAAATTATGTAACTTTACAGTCATGTTATCGACGGCATTGCTGCTTACATGGAACACCAACTCCCCATAGTGATGCCTTATGAAAAGGAACAAACAATGAAGCGAACCACTCCAACCAATAAGTTTTCAGTATCCATGCGGCTGTTGCACTGGATTATGGCAGCACTCATTATCGGGCTCCTTGCTCTTGGGCTCTATATGGCAGCCCTTCCGATGGAATCTACTGATAAGTTCGCGTTATACCACTGGCACAGAGCCTTTGGCGTATTAGCTTTTATTCTGGTTCTTATTCGCCTGGTAGTAAGAGTGCGAAGTCAAATTCCCGAGATGCCATCAAGCTTGCCCCTGCATGCACGTATAGCAGCTAAAACCGCTCAGTACACTCTGTATGGATTTATGCTCAGTATTCCGGTTGTCGGCTATATCGCTTCATCAGCTGTTCCCGATTTTCCCGGTGTTCCGCCGCTACATTCAATCTGGTTTTTCGGCACTGAACTGCCACTGTTCCCGATAGAAAAAGACTACAACACCACAAAATTTATGATCACAATCCATAAATACCTTGCTTACGGCATGATTGGTGTTCTGTTTGCTCATATTGCGGGTGCGCTAAAACACCGGTTCTTTGAAAGACCTGAAAATGATGTGCTGGGGAAAATGATTTAGTTCGCATATTATTTCGAACAAACCCATGAAAAATCATAGCTATAGTTTTTAAGAACGTCCTTTGACATACTGGTTAGTGATAATAATACCAACGGGTATTTTCACCAGTTTCAATCAAGGAAGAACAATGAAAGACGAAACGCTATCGATACATTATGGATACGAAACAGATCCGACAACCAAGTCTGTAGCTACACCTATTTATCAAACTGTGGCCTATGAATTTGATGACGCTCAGCATGGAGCGGATCTGTTTAACCTTGAGGTGCCGGGTAATATTTATACCCGAATTATGAACCCGACTAACGATGTACTGGAGCAGCGTATGGCTGCGTTGGAAGGCGGTATTGCCGGCCTTGTTGTCAGCGCAGGTAGTGCAGCAATTAACTATGCCATCCTGGCCTTGGCAGAAGCTGGCGATAACATTATTTCGACTCCCCAGCTATATGGCGGCACCTATACCCTGTTTGCCCATATGCTACCGAAACAAGGTATCGAAGTACGATTTGCCAAAGATGATAGTCCTGAAAGCCTGGCAGAATTGATTGATGACAATACCAAAG
>NZ_JAKRFQ010000629.1 GCF_022347985.1 Photobacterium sp. OFAV2-7 | reverse complement strand
CGATGTTCTACGGTCTGGGTGCCGATGGTACCGTTGGGGCGAACAAAAATACCATTAAGATCATCGGTGAAGATCCGGATTATTTTGCTCAGGGCTACTTTGTCTATGATTCGAAAAAATCAGGCTCGCAAACTGAGTCGCACCTGAGATTCGGCCATCATCCGGTCAATAGTCCTTATTTGATACAGTCGGCAAACTTTGTTGCCTGCCACCAGGCTACCTTTGTCGAAAGCACCGATATGCTGGCAAAAGCGGCCGATAATGCCACTTTCTTGCTCAATACTACAGCGCCGGTTGATGACGTCTGGGATAGCCTGCCTGCTCGAATGCAGCAGCAGCTTATCGAGCGCAATATGCAGCTTCATATCATTGATGCCTACAAGGTTGCGCGCGATACCGGTATGGGTAACCGTATCAACACCATAATGCAGACTTGCTTCTTTGCCCTTTCCGGCGTTCTGGAAAAAGACTTGGCAATTGCCAAGATCAAAAAGGCCATCGAGAAGACATATTCTCGCAAAGGCCCGGAAGTGGTGCAGAAGAACTTTGCGGCTGTTGATCATACTCTGGCCCACCTTTATCAGGTTAAGGTTCCTGCCAAGGTGACGGCTAGTGAGCAGGACAAACCTGTGGTGTCGGAAAAAGCACCTGAGTTTGTGCAGAAAGTGACGGCTCAGATGATGGCAGGCAAGGGGGATTTGATCCCGGTTTCTATGCTGCCAGTCGACGGGACTTATCCGTCAGGTACAACCCAGTGGGAGAAGCGAAACATTGCCCAGAAGATCCCGGTCTGGGAGCAGCAAGACTGTATTCAGTGCGGTAACTGCAGCATCGTTTGTCCTCATGCGGCGATCAGGGCCAAGTTCTACGATAAATCAAAACTCGAAGAAGCGCCGGAAGGCTTTAAGTCTGCAGGTATTACCGCCCGTGGCTTCCCGGATACCCGTTATACGTTGCAGGTGTATGCCGAAGATTGTACCGGATGTAGCCTGTGTGTTGATGCCTGTCCGATGGTGGTTCAGGAAGCGACGGATGATCAGCCGGAGCGCAAGGCCATCAATATGGAGCTGAAAGCGCCATATATGGAGCAGGAGAAGAAGAACCTCGACTTTTTCGAAACCATTCCATATAACGAGCGTGCTCGTGTTGATTTCTCCAATGTTCGCGGTGCCCAGTTCCTTCAGCCGTTATTTGAGTTCTCGGGAGCGTGTTCGGGCTGTGGTGAAACCCCGTATCTCAAGTTGATGTCCCAGCTATTTGGTGATCGACTCATGATTGCCAACGCGACGGGATGTTCGTCGATTTATGGTGGTAACTTGCCGACAACGCCTTGGGCGAAGAATGCAGAAGGACGCGGACCGGCCTGGGCTAACTCGCTGTTCGAAGATAACGCTGAATTTGGCTTTGGCTTCCGTCTTGCCGCTGTTAAGCAGCACGAGGTGGCTGAGCAGTTGCTGGTGGAAAATCGCGATCAGCTTGATCCACTACTGGTTGATCAACTATTGCATGCCGAGCAGCTAACCGAAACGGATATCCAGGCTCAGATAAAACGAGTTGATACTCTGAAAGCGGAGTTGGAGACCATTGGTACTGAGTCTGCCCTGAACCTGATGTCAGTCGCCGATCAACTGATCCGCCGCTCCATCTGGATAGTAGGAGGTGACGGTTGGGCCTATGATATTGGTTCGAGTGGTCTTGACCATGTGCTTGCGAGCGGGGCGGATGTCAACGTACTGGTCATGGATACCGAGGTGTACTCCAATACCGGTGGCCAGATGTCGAAGTCGACGCCGCTTGGTGCGGTTGCCAAGTTTGCCGCAGCCGGTAAACAGGCGACCAAGAAAGATGTGGCGATGCAGGCCATATCCTATAACAACGTCTATGTTGCCCGGGTAGCATTAGGCGCTGATCCGCAGCAGGTACTGCTGGCAATGCGAGAGGCCGAAGCCTATAAAGGCCCGTCAATCATCATTGCCTACAGCCACTGTATTGCTCACGGTATCAATATGGAAGATGGCCTGCATCAGCAGCAACTGGCGGTGCAATCCGGTCACTGGCCGTTATTCCGTTATAATCCGGCCCTGCGTGATGTCGGCGAGAATCCGTTCTCGCTCGATACCTTGCGGCCGACGATCCCGCTTGAGGAGTACCGCTATAATGAGGCGCGCTACCAGATCCTGCGTCGGAGCAACCCTGAAGCCGCGGCTGAAATCACCGCACATGCTCAGCAGGTTGCCAAGCGTAAGTGGCAGCTCTATGAAGAGCTGGCGACACGCAAGCAAGGTTCGGTTGCACCGCATGTTGAGCTTGATGCTAACTAGTAATCATTGAGTGTTAAATAATACCAAAAGGGCCGTCAGGCCCTTTTTTGTGTTAGGCTGTCGAGCCTAAATAAAAATGAATATTTCCAGTGAGCTAGCAGTGCTTTGTTGTGGCTATACTGGTTGGTATGCCTAATTTTGGTTGTAAGGATAGAGGTATGGGAACACTGAATCGGATCGGCGGCGTATTGGCAGGGTTAATGGTTGCCGGAAGTGTATGGGCAGCCCCGCAGGTGGCAACATTGAAAGATGGTCGTCAGGTTGTATTGCATGATGACTTTACCTGGCAGTATGTTGTTCCGGTTGAACAAAGGCAGCACCCGGTTGCTGATCAAAAAGCCGAGCCAAAACCTAATTTGGCAGCTCCGGTAGCACCAGCAGCCCCGGCTGTCATAACTGCGGTACCTGTGGTTTCCGCCGCAAAAGGTGTGCAATTTACGGTTGGTGAGAATAAAAACATTCAGCAGTTAAGTCGCTCTGGTGTTGATGTGTTATTGCGACCTGCTTCTTACCGCAATGGCGAGCTGGTGATCCCGACCTCGTTAACCAATCAGAGCACAGAGTCGGTTGTGCTGGTAGAGGTGGATGTGACTGTGTATAACTCGCAGGGCCGTGAGTTAGCTAACCAACAGTCTAAGATCTGGACGTCAGTTAAGCGTATGGCCGAAACTTACTTCCGCCCTAAAACCCAGGAGAAAGGTAAACCAATCGTTGTGAAGGTGCCTGAGGCCAAGGAATACTTTATCAAGACCGAAATTATCGAAGTTGAGCACTGGTAATTGATAGGGTCATCTGTGTTCACAAATTAGAGCCTACTGTCGGGCTGTTGATTGATAAGCCCTATATCGAGGCGTAGATTAGTA
>NZ_JAKRFQ010000628.1 GCF_022347985.1 Photobacterium sp. OFAV2-7 | reverse complement strand
AAATTCCTGAAAGTTAAAATAAGAAGGATGAAACCAAAAATAAATAATTCGCTAGATGCCTTGCCAAGAGTTATTGTGAAATGTCCGGTGGAGGTAATAACCACATCGACAATTGTTAATTCCGGGTAAAAAAACATTACTAACGAAACAATAATACCAAATATAAACGTATATGACTGATGTTGTTTTAATGGTTTATTGGCTCTTACTAGCAAGCATGAAAATAAGAAAGTAAAGTTTGCTGATAAAAGTGAAGAAATGTTTGCTATCAAGCCAACTTCTTTGGCTATTACCGAATCAAAGTAAGATAGAAGTTCTGATTGGAAAAAAGCGTTAGATATAACCCAGATGTTAATAAAGAGAAGATACAAAGAGTAGGTGTGAAAAATAGATTTCTTCACTTTTATTTCATTTTTAGATAAAAACAGAAGATAGTAAGAAAGCCATATTGAAATTAATATAGTTGAAATGATTAAAATGGAAAACTGCGGCCTGGAGAAAGAGGATAAAGTGAGTTTAATAAGTTCATAAGTCATTATTACATTACCATCTAACTAGCAGCCAATGAAATCCATGTCAATATTGCCTTTTGCTATATGAACATAATTTTATAGCTTATTGATTTTTTTCGCAATGATGATAGTCACCAAGATGCACTTAGGTGATAAATCCTGTCTGTTGTGTAGATGGGTTCACATTTCTCTGCTGTTAATGCAGTTTTTCTTCCCGTCTGACATTTTATCTAATCATGTGTTTCTTGGCTCGTTACATGATTACATCGAAGAAGTCAACCTGTTATGTGTGGCAGGTTTCTATTGAGTAATCCATTGATATCTTATTGGTATTATTGGAGGACAAGAAATGAACCTAACATTCAAGCAGCAATCTTTTGACTCAATATCAAAACCGGATTATATGAGGCTTCTAGAGTTAAGGTATGATGTCTTTAGGAAGAGGCTAAAATGGGATTTGCCTACTGAAGGCAATTTAGAATCAGACCAATACGATACACCGGATGCCTCTTATGTATATATCGAAGATGACCTGGGGAATATACTAGGGTGTGGTAGGCTAATACCTACAACGAAAAGCTATATGCTTAAGGAAATATTCCCAGAGCTGCTCGGTAACCAAATGGCAGTAGAATCGAGCCATGTGTATGAATTAAGTCGATTTTGTATTAATAAGAATACGTCACAAAGCAACTGTACACTGAGTTACTCAACACAGTTTTTGTTTAAGGCGTTATATCTCCATGCTGTAGAGAATGACATATCTGAGTACCTGACAGTTTCAACATTACCGATTGAACGTATGTTAAAAAGAACAGGCATCCCATTTAAGCGAGCAGGTGACCAGAAGGTTCATAGGCTTGGTGATACCAAATCAGTTACCTTGTCGATTAAAATTAATGACGAGCTTAGAAGAGCAGTTATGAAAGATTACGATTATCACTAGAATAAATCGGTTCAATTCATTAATAATCAAACCGAAATAAATCATATTCAAACTCAAACTGTATTAATAAGGGGTATTGGGAAAGATTATCCCTGATAATATCCCTTTTGATATTGCTTGATATTTGTTTGAAGCGCCAAGTTTATTACAGGCATTCTGTAAATGAAAAGTTACTGTTCTCTCAGAGCAACTTAATATTTTAGATATTTCCCAAGCG
Source organism: Photobacterium sp. OFAV2-7 (assembly GCF_022347985.1). Classification (GTDB taxonomy): domain Bacteria; phylum Pseudomonadota; class Gammaproteobacteria; order Enterobacterales; family Vibrionaceae; genus Photobacterium. The sequence goes on along the minus strand of NZ_JAKRFQ010000628.1, from coordinate 1,509 downwards.
GTTTTCCCTTCTGTAGCCCATGTCAATGTTTCGGTTTCTCTTTTAGTTAAATTGCAAGCATCACTTTTTTTATTAACAGTTGTATCATCGATCTTATCTTGAAGGTATGGGATAACCGTTTGAACTAGGCTGGCGGCGTAAAAAAACAGACTTTGATCATTATTGTTTTTTTTACTTAAGGAGAAACTAATTGTCCCTGTTTTGCCTATTGAGCTATGAATGGGAACGGTGAAACTGGGGGGCATTGTTCTTAGTTTTCTATCTGAAATATAATTGAAGTAATAATGATTTTGCCTTGGGTTATGAATATTACCCCATAGTGCTGGAATACGATTTGATTGACAATAATTGATGATCAGCTTGTGAATAGCGTTTTCTCTAATTCTCTTTTCTTTCTCTTCACAGAAATTGGTCAATATTATCTCTTCTATTTTGGTCATTGATATAGGGTTCGAACAGGTAAAAAAAAATAGTCAAAACCAATGAAGCTTGTAATATCGCTAAGTGTTGCGGTCAAATCTGCATCAGATCTTGCTGTGTGGATACAGCGCCTTAAATTTGAAATGTCATACATAATGATTCCTCTTACAACGCACCTGAGGCGCAAATGATTAACCCAGCATACTCAACTGGTTGCTATTCTTTTCTATGGATAATATTTCGATGAGATGTTTTTATAAACCTGTAACGCAATAAGGGTGATAGGGTTATCAGTGAGATTTTTGCGCACATTTATTCATTGTTTATTGCCCATCATTTGCATCTTTACTCAAGGTTGTCGCAAATCAGCTACTGTTCGCCGCTACCGGACATTCTTTTCTTGTATTGGGCATTAGGCTTCATCAAAAGAGAGCGAGTCTGCGCTCTGGCATCCTTATGTGTTTGTCTGGGAAGGCACAATCAATGAGTGAGAAGAAGAATCATTATTCGGGCTTTGGTCTGTTCAAGCATGCATTGAGTTTTCATGAGCACTGGCAGCGGGTATGGCGCAATCCTCAGCCTAAACCGTTTTATGATGTCGTGATTATCGGTGGTGGCGGGCATGGACTGGCCACAGCGTATTACCTGGCCAAAGTGCACGGCATTACTAATGTGGCGGTTGTGGAAAAGGGATACCTGGGCGGAGGCAATACGGCCCGCAATACCACAATTGTCCGGTCAAACTATCTCTGGGATGAAGCGGCCCATCTGTACGAGCATTCGCTAAAGCTATGGGAGGGACTGTCACAGGATCTTAATTACAATTTGATGTTTAGTCAGCGAGGTGTGTTGAATCTTGGTCATACCTTGCAGGATATGCGGGATATCGAACGTCGGGTGAATGCCAACCGGCTCAATGGTATCGATGGAGAAGTGCTCGATACCGCCGCGGTTCAGTCCTTGGTGCCGTTGCTGGATTGCTCTCTCAATGCCCGTTATCCGGTGCTGGGCGCGAGTTGGCAGCCTCGGGCAGGTACGGCACGGCATGATGCTGTCGCATGGGGTTTTGCACGCGCGGCTGACAAGTTG
>NZ_JAKRFQ010000627.1 GCF_022347985.1 Photobacterium sp. OFAV2-7 | reverse complement strand
AACAATCAGTTCATTATCCTGAATGACCAGAGGTGCGGTTTCACAGTTGCGAAGAAAGCTTTTACTGCGTAAAAGAGCCGGTGGCATACCGATATTTTCTTTGTATACATCAGTAATAATACGTGCACGGTTAATACTGATAGACGGGACATGTTTTAAGAATTTTTCTTTTAGTTTGACATGTCTTTCTGTAGGGCCATCAGGAATTGTTGTACCAACTGGCATTACCTTTGACTCGGAAGCTGGTTGAGAAAACACTTCTTTCGATACATTCTGGAAAATTTGCTTTAACGAATTACGATCAGCTTCTGATAAGTTTTTAGTTGCTTCTTCAAGTTTATTGGCAAAACCCGCAAGATCCATAATCTTTCACCTTAATACTAGGTTATTGTTTAACGTCAAATATCTAATCTATGCTTTTATACTATTTAACTATTTTGTATCGCTCTAAGCGCTTCCTGAATTACTTTCTGGACAGAATCAATAGAACTTTCCTCGCATTGAGGTTTTGATTCTTGCTTAAAGAGAGAATTATCGACCTGTCGCACACCATAGCCAACTTTTCTTATATAGGTTAAATTACTTGGAGATATATTATCTGCCGTCATCCCTAGCCCATAAGTTCTATTTGCAAGTGACATTGAAGGCGTCAAGTTTGTAGTTAAACCGATCCCACCAAAAGAGGCAGGTGTATTAACTAATAATCTCCCCACCGGTTTTCTTAGAGCAAAAAGTGAGATAACTTCTTCATCATTAGAGTGGATGGTTAGCGTATGTGCATTGCGTACATGAAGTAGTAATTCGATACATTTTTCGCACGCGTGCATCCAATCATCTTCAACATAGTAAGCAAGTACAGGTGCTAGAAGTTCTTTAGAATAAGGGTCGTCCTTAGTGACATATTTACGCTCTGAAACTAAAAGGCGAACGCTGTCAGGAACAGAGAAATTGGCTCTTTTAGCCAACTGTTTGGCTGAAACACCGACCATCCCTAGTCTATGCTTTCCAGTCTCTGAGAATAGTAGTTCTGCAAGTGCGCATGACTCTTCTTCCGTCATGAAATAGGCACCTTGCTCTTGCATTAGTGAGCGTACTTGAGGCTCTATGCACTCATCAACTATAATCGAGTGCTCTGCAGAAGGAGATATTCCATTGTCGAAAACCTTACTAGAAACAATATCTTGAACTGCTTGGCGAACATCAGCACTTCGTTCGATAAAGGCAGGGCCATTTCCGGTTCCACTATATATGACGGGCTTTCCTGAGCGGCGCCCTAACTCAGCCATACCAGGAACGCCTGAAAGCAAAATCAGAGCGGTATCAGGGTGGTTTAATAACTCTTTTGTCCCTTCTTTTGTCACTGTATCCATGTAGGATAGCGATCCGTTTGGCAAACCACTTTTTTCAGCGGCCTCGATCATGCAATCAAGAGCAGCTTTTATACATTTAGTTGCGTGCGGGTGAGGAGAAAAAACAATGCTATTACCTGATTTTATGGCAATAAGTGCCTTATAGATGGTCGTTGAGACCGGACTGGTTACCGGAGATAACCCGACTAAAACACCAAAGGGTATACCTATATCCAATGTGCGCAGTTCTTCATCTTTCGAGATCACGCCAACGCATTTTAGTGAGCGTAAATGTGTTAAAACCTGCTGAGTAACAAACAGATTTTTTTGAACTTTATCTTGCCAACGCCCATAGCCTGTCTCTTCGAAAGAGAGCTTTGCTAAGCTTTCAATTTGCTTTGAAACACTACCAACCATAGCCTCGACAATGGCATCAAGTTTTTCTTGAGAAAATAACGCTAACTCTTTTTGTGCACTAGCTGCATTTTCCATAAGAACCCTTGATTCTTGTATGGAAACTAAATCCTTATCCATTATCATGATTAGCACCGCCTAGTTGCAGATTTACTTTGTTTTATTCTTGCTTTAAATACCAGCCTACCTTTCCTCTTTAGGGGAAGGTCAATATATCCCCCTTTTAAATAGAGAAAAGTGTTAAGTGAAACAGGTCTAATTTTGCTTTTTAAAAACGGTGTTACGAAACATCAAGCCGGCTTACATTTGCGTCATAGAAACACAGTCATAATTTAACTTTTCGGTAAAATAGTTGATCACTTCTTGAATAGCAGTCTCAACACTAGATACATCGCCTGTTATCATAAGAGAGCCATCTGAACGTTCTAAAAAACCAATATTTACTGCCACAGTTTTCGTTGCAACATCAGCAGCAATAATTACACCTTCACATGGTGTGATATTCATAATTCCAATAGCGTTACCTTTCTCTTTATCGAGATCTAACACATTGAAAAGTTCAGGTTGAGGGTTAGAAATAACATGAGCCAGGGTAATTTGTTTACCTGGAACATGCTCCTGAATTATACGTTGTTTCATTTCTTCATACATGAAGATGTACCTTTCTGGAGCTCAGAAGTTATTAAACAATATATTTATGCAGATCCTGGCTAGGAGCTGGAATAACTACATGACTCAATACTGGTCCGGACTCACCAACACCTGTCACACCCGCTTCTACCGCCGCCTGTACTGACGACACATCACCAGACAAAATAACAAATGCTTTACCCGCTAACCCTGCGGCGAAACGAATATCCAGAACCTGAACATTTGCGGCTTTTGCTGCTGCGTCAGCAGCTAAGATACACCCTGCACAGGTGTACACTTCAATGACACCAAGAGCAGCCATATCATTCGCTTCAGGAACACCTTGAAGAGCAGACGCGACTGAGTGATGTACCCGAGGAATAATGAATCGATCGACTACCATGGAAGAACCAATCATACAGCCCGATTCAACACTACTCGTCACTGCCGAAGTGTCCCCCGCAATAACAATCAGATAACGACCAGGACAGGTTGTTTTGGCCATAACTAGCTCCACACTAGCGGCTTTGATCATCGCGTCTGCTACTTGAATACCTACGGCTACACTGTTGAGTTCAACACAACCTATTGTTTGCAATCGCATAAAATTCACCTATTAACTTCTAATTGTTATTACATTGTTTGCTATGGCAGACACCACACCAGAGATGCTCGAATGTATTCTTGCGCTCATGCTACCGTCTGGGATCTCACCAATACACTGTCCCTTTTCTACGCTATCGCCAATTTTTACGATGCAATTAGCATGAGCACCAATATGCTGGGACAATGGGATA
>NZ_JAKRFQ010000626.1 GCF_022347985.1 Photobacterium sp. OFAV2-7 | reverse complement strand
GACAGCTGTTTCACCTCGGATAATCTCACCGTCGGCAGGCAGGCTTTCACCTGGCAGAACAGTAATTATGTCACCGACTTTTAGCGTTTTTGCTGCAACCTGTGAGCCATCCTCAAGTGTGGCCATGGTCGGTACAAGCTTGAGCAGGTTGGCACTTGCAGCCGCTGCTTGCCGGCGTGCACGCATTTCAAGAAAACGTCCCAAGAGCAAGAAGAAGGTGAACATCGATATTGACTCGAAGAACACCTCGCCTTTTTCCATAACTGTGGCATAAAGGCTGGCAACATAGGCAAAGAGCAAAGCGATTGAGACGGGAACATCCATTCCTAATGTCCGGGCGCGTAGGTTACGCCAGGCATTGAGGTAAAACGGTAAAGCAGAATACAGAAGAACAGGTGTGGCAAAAATCAGGCTAACCCAACGAAGGTAGTTTTTAAATTCCGCGTCAAGGTCTCCAAATATCTCAAAATACAGGGCGACGGCCAACATCATCACCTGCATGGTGGCAATACCTGCAATACCGAGTCGATACAAGTAGCTCTTCATTGTTCTGTGATATTGCTGTTCCTGGGCATCAGCTTCAAAAGGGGCAGCTTTATAACCAAGCTGATGGATCACAGAAAGAAGGTGGCTAAGTTTGGCTTGGGTTGGATCCCAGGAGAGTAAAGCCCGGTGAGTGGTGGTGTTCACGCGGATGGAGATAACACCGGACTCTCGTTTTAATTGCTTTTCAATCAACCATGCACAAGCTGCACAGGAGACACCATCAAGTGAGAGGGAAACTTCTTTACTGTTATCAAACTCACGAACAAATTCTTGCTGAATTTCTTCGTGATCATAGAGCAATAGAGATTGAAGTTGCTGAGGGACTAAATCAGCTTTCTCGGCTGGTGCCGTGCGGAATTCGTAATAAGAGGTGAGGCCGCTCTCAACGATAGTTTGTGCGACCGCTTCACAGCCTGGACAACACATGTCACGCGTTTCGCCCAGTATTTCTACTTGATGCTGGCAACCCTGTGGAACAGGGTCGCCGCAATGGTAACAATCTTTTGTCATTCCTTAACCTGCCCGTACAACGAAATCGGGTCGGATGTCGGTAGGTTAACGCGCCCTTGCAACATCCAGTCGCCATCAAATGGTTCTACTTCAACAAACCATGGGCCTTCAAGTTGCTCAGGGGAGTTGAAACGATAAGCGCCACTTAAATCGGCACTGACCATTTGCGTAAAGTCTTTATTGGCTAGGGTACGATGCGTAAAAGTGACACGCAAGTTAGGGTTACTCTTGAGATCACCTTTATCAAAATTAACCACAATATCGGTATCGGCAACGCTAACTGATGCTTTCAAATTAAGCGCATCAGCAACGCGAAGGCGAGAAAGGTCTAAATTAATCGCTTTGCCTTTTTTATAATAATCTTCTGCAACAAGGTCGACTTGATTCTGAGAAAAAATGTAAACAGCTGTCAGGCTGTACATTATTGAGATAGCAGGAATGGCGAAAACGAACCAAGGCCAAAACTGCTTATACCATGGTTTACGCATAATGATTACCTTTGAAGCTTTGATGGAAAGAGCCCCTGAAATTAACAGGGGCTTGGTCTTATGTCTCAGTTTTTATTACTAATTTTTCAATCAATATGTAACCGAGTATTAACCATGTTGTTACTTGTCGGTGTCGTTACCCAAACCCCAGACATAGGCAGAAATTAGCTGAACTTTATCTTCACCTAGAATATCTTTCCATGCTGGCATTACACCCAGACGACCATGAGTAATAGTGGCTTCAACCGCACGGCGAGAGCCGCCATATAGCCATGTATTGTCTGTTAGGTCAGGTGCACCAAATGCAGGGTTACCTTTACCGTCAGTGCCGTGACAAGCAGCACAGACAACGAAGCGTTGCTTACCAGCAGCGGCTTCTTTGGCGTTGACTTTACGTCCTGACATACCAAGTACATAGGTAGTGACTTCTCTGACACCATCTTTACCTAGAGAGTCAATCCAAGCTGGCATAACACCTTGGCGACCTTCCATGATGGTTGTCTTGATAGTTTCTGCTTCACCGCCGTACAGCCAAGCGTTATCAGTCAGGTTAGGGTAACCTAGCTGACCACGCGCATCCGAACCATGACACTGGGCACAGTTTTGGATGAACAGACGCTGGCCCACTTTGATCGCTTCTGAATCAGCTGCGATTTCAGTAATAGGGCGAAGATTGTTACCAGACTCGTCGTAAGCCAATGTTTTAAAGGTTTCGCCAAACTTAGCTTGCGCATCGTCTAGCTCTTTAGCGTACTGGTCCAAACGCAGCTCTTCCTGAGCCTTAGCAATTGCTAGTTTCGATTCTTCAACAGAACGAACCGTTTGGTTTGAACTCTGCCACCCCAAAAAGCCTTTATAGTTACCCAAACCTGGATACAGGAATAAGTAAAGAAGGCCAAAGATGATGGTGCCCCAGAACATGTAGGACCACCATTTAGGCAGCGGGTTGTTGATCTCACGAATACCGTCGTATTCGTGACCCATGTCTTCACCTTCTTCAACACCCATCTTGTCCTTGCTGCACCAGACGAGCATAGCAGCAATACCAGCGATAGTGCCGAGCGTGATGATTGTAATCCATAGACTCCAAAATGTAGTCATGCTTCCTAGCTCCTGTCTTTCGCACGCGTTGCCAAATCTTGCTCTTCGTCAGCAAATACAAGATTGGCAGCTTCTTCGAAACGCGATTTCTGGCGTTTACTGTAAGCCCAAAGGACGATACCAATAAAGCTTGCGAACAGGATCACTGTCCAGATGCTATGAATGGTTCCAATATCCATTGTGCCTCCTTATTTCATTGCGTGACCAAGTGACTGAAGGTAAGCAATAATTGCGTCCATTTCAGTCTTGCCTTTCACTTCTTCACCAGCGTTCGCAACTTGTTCGTCGGTGTAAGGAACACCAAAGATGTCACGGAAAACAGCTAGCTTGTCGGAGGTTAACTTGCCATCAAGCACGTTTTCTTCCAACCAAGGGAAAGCAGGCATGTTTGACTCAGGAACTACTGCACGTGGATCACGAAGGTGGACACGGTGCCAGTCGTCAGAATAACGACCGCCAACACGCGCCAGATCAGGACCAGTACGTTTCGAACCCCATAGGAAAGGGTGTTCCCATACACTTTCACCCGCAACAGAGTAGTGTCCAGA
>NZ_JAKRFQ010000625.1 GCF_022347985.1 Photobacterium sp. OFAV2-7 | reverse complement strand
ATATCGGCAGGCAGACAGTGCATGTATAGTGCTTCACCGTCTTTGGTCTTCTTCATCATTTCTTCGGTGCAGTGCCAATCTTTGTGGTTGGCGTTCTGAGCCAGACATTCCTGCTCAAGCGCTTTCAGGCCTTCGTGGTCGTTGGCACGAAGTAGCTCGGTACGACGACCCATTACCTGATAAGGTGCCCATGATTTTGGATACACGATGTCAGCATCTTCGAAGGCTTCTTCCATTGAGGAAACCTGAGTGAAGCTACCGCCAGATGCTTCGGCATTCTTACGCGCTTCTTCAACCACTTCAGGAATTAGGTCGTAACCTTCTGGGTGAGCCAGAGTCACGTCCATACCGAAGCGAGTCATCAGGCCGATGATGCCCTGAGGTACAGATAGCGGCTTACCGTAGCTTGGAGAGTAAGCCCAAGTCATTGCAATCTTCTTGCCTTTTAGCTTGTCAAGACCACCGAAGTGCTCTTCCAACCATGCCAGGTCAGCCATAGACTGAGTTGGGTGGTCGATATCACACTGCAGGTTAACAAGCGCAGGACGGTGTGGTAGAACGCCTTCCTTAACACCATCATCCAACGCTTCACCCACTTCACGCATATAGGCGTTACCGGCACCTAGGTACATGTCATCACGGATACCGATAGCGTCAGCACAGAATGAGATCATGTTAGCGGTTTCACGAACGGTTTCACCGTGAGCGATTTGAGATTTGCCTTCATCAAGATCCTGCTGGGCTAAACCTAGCATGTTGATGGCAGACGCATAAGAGAAACGGGTACGAGTTGAGTTATCACGGAACAGTGAAATACCCAGACCATTTTTGAATACGTTTGTTGCAATATTTTCCTGGCGCATTGCTTTTAGTGCTTGCGCAGTTTTTAATACGCGCTCTAGCTCTTCGGGGCTCTGCTCCCACGTTAATAGGAAATCTTTATTATGAAGTTCAGATTTTAGTTCATTGATTTCCTTGATTAGTTCATTAATGCTTTTCATTTTATTCTTCCCAGTAAGTAAATTTGTTTTATCGTGTCCGGCTGGAAAAAGTCTGTAGGGTTAAAACAGACAGCTGACTCTCCTATTCCAATATCTGTGCCAACAACGAAATAAAGTGGAAAAATAAATAAAAAAAAGCCATCAGCCCTTGAATTACAAGGGGTAAGAAATTTCAAAGCAATTTATTGCTAACTCTGGTTCTTGTCGCACGCTATCACTCACTATCAGTGATAGCGACCAAAATGATAGCGCCCCAGAGGCGGTTTATCATATTGATATTCAGGTGTGACCTAGCTTGCAATTCCTATTTCGCATCGCGAATCCAATGGAAAACACTGACTTATATCAAGCAGGAATCATTGATTCTTTATTAACTTTGTAAGGACTTCCCTAAAATAGACTTGATATATGTTGAAAAACGCCCAGCAATCCGAACTCATGCAACTGCAGCCCACCATACTGCGCTTTACACAAATGCTTTCAGCCGTACTTCAGCTGGACGCTGAGGTCGTTGATGCCGATTTAGTCCGCATCGCCGGTACCGGGCCATATAGCAAATTCTTTGGTAAGAAGCTCAACACAAGTTCAAGAATTTTTCGATATATTCTTGAAACACATAGAGAAAAGGTAGTTGTTAAATCGCGTACCGATCCGTTGTGTGATGGCTGTTCAAACAAAGGAACTTGTCGAGAAACGGCATTCCTTGGTGTACCTATCATGGCCGAAGATCGCTGTATCGGGGTGATCAGCCTGGTTGCCTTTACCGAAGAGTCGCGCGAAAGAATCAAGGAGAATGTGCAGCTCTTCTCTGACTATATTCAGCACATTTCCCAAATAGTGGTCGCCAAAGTTCTGGCCAGCAACAATGAACATGATGACGGGCTCGACGAAGTATTTACCAGCCTTATCGAAAACATGGATCAGGGGGTATTAGTATTAGACGGTAACAGCCGGGTAAAATATGGTAACCAGCCAGCGCTGAACAACCTAAATATAGAACGTGAAGAGTTATCCCGGGTCGAAGTCAATATTCAGCCGCTATCGTTCCACAATAATGAATTAAAGGGACACCAGCAGCACATCATATCGCTTGGCGAACGCCAGGAGTTGGTTGTCGGCCAATTTCATGATGCCCGTGGCCACCAGCTTTTTTTAATGGCCTTCCATCAGCCAAATAAATCTTTTGCGATCAATGAGCCACAGCCGCAATTTACCAGTGTAATTGGTGAATGCAAAAAAATGCGCCAGCTGAAAACCCTGATATCCCGTATCGCCAGCAGTCCGTCGAGCGTTCTCATTAACGGTGAGAGCGGTACAGGTAAAGAAGTTATTGCCCATGCAGTGCATAATTTAAGTACCCGAAGCGATAAGCCTTTTATTGCCATTAACTGTGCCGCAATACCTGATCAGCTACTTGAAAGTGAGCTGTTTGGTTATGTCAAAGGTGCCTTTACCGGCGCTTCCAACAAGGGCAAGACCGGTTTGATTCAGGCTGCCAATAAAGGCACTTTGTTCCTGGATGAAATCGGCGACATGTCAATGACCCTTCAGGCCAAACTGCTGAGGGTACTGGAAGAGCGTGAAGTGATGCCGATTGGCTCAAACACCTCAATCCCGATCGATATTCGAATTGTATCGGCGACCAACCGCAACTTCGCTGAAATGATTGCCTCGAACAAGTTCCGGGAAGACTTGTACTATCGTCTCAACGTGATCCCTATTCACCTCCCGCCACTGAAAGAACGTGAAGGTGATGTCGAGCTACTGGTACAATTCTTCCTCGATATACATACCCGAAAGATCGGCGTGAGCTACCCGGGGATTGCAACCGAAGCCATGGCCCGACTCAATGCCTATCACTGGCCCGGCAACGTACGTGAACTGAGTAACCTGATTGAATATTTGGTGAATGTGGTACCGGAAGGCGACACGATTGATGTCGACTTGCTGCCTCCTTATTTCGAGCAGGCCAAAGTCGAGCATCAAGTCGAGAGTATTAACGCGGACGAGTGCGCTATGAGCCTTGAAGAAATGGAAAAAATCCGCATCGAGGAAGCGATTAACCGGTTAAGCAACCGCAAGCTGGTGGCCGACGAGCTGGGTATCGGTATTGCCACGCTTTACCGAAAAATCAAGAAATACGGCCTCAGCGTCAATAGCCATTAATACCGAATAACCAATACGTACTCACCATAAA
>NZ_JAKRFQ010000624.1 GCF_022347985.1 Photobacterium sp. OFAV2-7 | reverse complement strand
TTTAGTTGGAATAACTTCCATCCCTTTTGGTGCCGATATCAATGCACCATAGTTATCAATACTTAAGATCAAATCACGCATTTCTTGTGTGGTATTACAACCAGCAAGCCGCTGTCGCATGATCCGAAATAACACCTTATTGAAAGCCCTATTTCGCCAACTATCCATAAACGCCACCTTTATTACAATTCAGTAACAAATTTAGGATTAAATATCCTGATTGGTCAACATATGGCAGAAAAACATTGCTCAATTTCCCAAACAACTGCGATTAAATATGTCCAAAATAATGAACATCGCTGTTTAAATCTGACTACGCCATACAATTAAAAAAGGTGCGCGTGCATGGCCCACGCGCAACCTAAAAGGCAAACTGCCTACAGACTGGGAAAGGCAGTAATGCCTAACAGGGTTACATTATCGTCTGGCTGGCTTATTGATCGTAACCCTGCGCTGGCAGTTACTCTGCTTCTGCCAACTTCTCAACCGCGGCTGTTAGCTTGTCGATTTTTTCATCCATACGCTCAAGCTTCTCGCGGTCAACGCCACTGAGGCGGTAGAAAAGGTCATTCATACCTGCTTCCACTTCATCAGTCGCTTTTTCTGCATTTTTACCAATGCATTCTTTAGCTTCAATTTCGACTTCTTTACCACGCTCTACGAGCTCATCGAATACCTGGTTAGTTTTCTCATTAAGTTGCTGCGCTTCTTCTAGGCTGCGGCTATAAAGACCCAAACCGGCTAGCCAGATGTTGCGTGCAACACCTTCACCACTTTCAACGACATTTTTGGCCGCTTTCACTACTGTGTTATCGCTCATAATCATATCCCCCTGCGTATTCACGCTGGATTGTCAAAATATCTATACAAACACCGGTGGCTCACTTGCTACCTGTGTATGTTCCTTACACCGCTTAGGCTTCAGTTGCCGGCTTTTTTTCCTCAACTGGCTTAGCGGCCACGGCTTTTGGCTTTACCGGCTCAGAAGCGGTTTTCTTCTCAGCCTCTGGTTCCTTTTTTGGTACAGGAGTTGCTGCTTTGACAGGCTTACGGCGTGCAACGCTTGGCTTTCTTGTACGCGTTGTTGCCGGCTTATCTGCAGACTTAGCTGTTGTTTTCTTCGCTGCTGGTTTTGCCGCTTCTTGCTGGCGAGCCAATAGCGCTTCAATGTTTGAAGTCAGTTGATCAATCTTGTCATCAACACGGTCAAGACGTTCGTTATCGATACCGATAAGCTTCTGGACCATAGTGTGTACACGCTCTTCAATCGCTACCGAAGTATGACTGCGCGCTGTGTGTACGCGCTCTTTGGTTTTAGATTCAACAGCTCGACCGCGTTCAATTAACTCATCAAATAAGCTTTTACCTTTATCCGACAATTGATTTACTTCGTCTGCACTTTTTGCATAAGCGCCCAAACCAGCTAACCAGATGTTGTAGACCATAGCGTCACGAATCTGCTCTTTCTTAGATTCTTCCGCAGTCTGTTTAAAGATGCCCATGAGTGTGCCCTCCATATCTCTGTGACAACTTGTCAGCCAGTGGGTATTGCCTGACTGCTTGATTACAGAATATGAATTTCAATTAGAATGTTCTTACTAAAACAACAATTTATCGTGTGCTGGATCAAAAAATCGAACAACAATTAGGCAAGGTGGAGGGGGAATGAAAAAGAGCCCATCAATGGGCTCTATTTAGTGCAATAAATTCAATTAATTAGGAAGAAGCAACTGATCCAGGCGCTCAGAAATATGGTTTTCGATACTTGCTGAAAATAAACTGGCTGCAAACCCTAATTTCAGTTCTATCGTAATCTTGCCCTCTTCGGAGTGCAGGAAGCCCCTTGCAGACGCGTGATTGATCAGAAGCTTATTCTCATCCCAAGCCCAGGTGAGCCCATATTCCTGCTCAAGCTCTCCTGCGATTTGTTCCGATAGAACAGTGATATCATCTAAAGGAAAATCATGGTTACGTTCAATATAAATAGTCACAAAGAAGCTCACTCGATTTAGTGTATTTACTCGATTACTTCTTTTTAACATACCTGTACACGATTTTCATTTCTGTGGTGAAGATCCAATAGTGAATAATCTATGTTACTCACAAAATCTTCAGCTTACGGAACAGCTGTGATGCCCACATCGCACTGCCAACTGCAAGCCTTGCGCCCTTTACAGCCTGGCCGTATGGGCGGTGCTCTGTCGGTGAAAACAATGCGCCAAGCAACAGCCCCATTCCAGCCACTTTCAGCACCGGAGCCTCGGCGTTTAATATGATATAACTTCCCGCTAGGGCTACCAGACACTGCTGAAATTGCGTACATTCTGCAGGGAGTCCATGAGCTTCACGTACGAACTGCTCACAGTTTTCACTGAATAAGTTATAAGACCGTCCTACTTGTTGAACGGCGTAATGATAGGCTTTTTCTGGCTTTGCACTGGTAATAGTGCTCATCGCAATGTCTCTTCCTTCTGAAAACTCATCCAAGGTATCCAACTGAACCCGGCGTCTTTTTTTCGAATTATGAACCACACATCCATTTCCATCCGAAATACCATAATGCCAATAAGTGCTGCATCTAATTTTTAATACTGTCCCCTTAGGGTAATAGAGTTCTGACATCTAAATTACTCCTATCCGCCCTTTACATTTCAACTTTCTTAGCTTGATGATATTTTCTATGTCTTTTTGTTCTTGCAAATTCTTTAGACTCAACTACGCGCTTGAATGAAAGTACGTCTTATTAACGGTAAGTGTAATACAAATACTGACCGTCTCATGTCTAAGGTCAAGGATTGATGTGTCTCATTTCTAAGATACCTTTAATAAATAGCCAGTTACCTAGGTAGTATCACTTTTTTGCTGCTATAAATATAAGGTATTGTAATTCTTTTACATCAAGAAATTACAATAACGCATAAATGTACTTGGTCTGTAATAAATAAAGATATTACTATGAAGTATTATATTATTATTTTTGTTGTGATCTTTATTTCTGGTTGTCAAGGGATTTTGCAAGTTGAGCAATCAATTGCTTCTTTACCTAAACCGGAAAATACGAATCAACCACTCCCTGACTTGTTCACTAACCACTGTGAAGTCGATAGTGAACCTGCTATTGATATCCTTTCACAAGTTAGCTTGTCGACTACGGATAGTTATGTAAATGCCGTGCCAGTACCCGCACCAATAGCACCTGATTT
>NZ_JAKRFQ010000623.1 GCF_022347985.1 Photobacterium sp. OFAV2-7 | reverse complement strand
AGGCCGATGATCTTATCAGCCATCTCTCCTTCGGCATTCACTGCATCTCGCCACCCTGCATGGGTTTCTATTTCCGGGTATTTGTCCTTGAGCACCAGTAAGCGATCTATGGCATCAATCGGATCGATCAGTCTGTACAGCGCAAGGGTATGCGGCGAGCCTGTCGGAGACTGTTTTATCGGGTTGCCGTAGCGACAATAGCTTTCCGACACTGCGTTTAAACCAAAGGCTGCATAGTCGTTAGTGACGGTGGAGGCGGCGGAAAGAAAAGGGATCTGATTGCTGTCAGCAAATTGTTTGTGAACTTCGGTAAAGTCTCTAAACATCCGGTAGTCAGGGATCAGCTGACTTTCATCAAGCCACAGGGCGGGCAGTAGGGGCTGAAAGTAAGATCCGTCCCAGGCCAGAATAGGCTCGAGTGTTCCGCCACTATTGTTGTATGTCCCTGTCACAAGTTCCATGTCGGTAAAAGCTTTAGCCGGAATGGCAGAAGCGGTTTCTCTGGTAAGCAATACGGCCATGATGGCTGCCAGTCGGCTTTCGTTTGCCTTGCGATCGATATGGTAAGTCAAAAACTCGTTGCTCGAGGTGTTCCGGCCTGCTCTTAGTAACCCTTTTTGTTCATCGTAAAGACGGCTCCAGCCTGCTATTTGATCTTCCAGTAATCGTTCTACTCGTAAAACGAGCTTCTGAAGACGCGGATCTGTGCTGTCTTGGTAAGCTCCGCAAACCGCTGCCAATGAAAATGCCACGTTACCATTGTCTACTGCTGAAACTATTCCATGAAGAGGTGTTGATAAGCTGTCCCCGTCCAGTGTATAGAGCCAGTGAAACAGGCCGTGCCATCGAGGTGCGTTCTCCAGTCGTTCTATGACCGTCTCCAATCTATCTAGAGCAGTGACATTACCAGCTCGCTGCATTTCGACGAGCAGGTTGAGGTAAAGTCCAACTGCCGTGATGTTGGCATAATCCGCGTAGGATATCTCTCCAGATCTTATCTCGATATGGTCAAAAGGAACTTGTACTGATTCCGAGACACCGACACCGTCGAGAAAATAGTCTAAGTTTGCTTGGAGTTCTTGACGAAAATTTGCGGGATAATAGTCTGGGTGAATACTAATTTTATCGATCACTATCGTTTTTCCGTTGGCAGAAGTACGGCTTGCATACTATCACCGCCATATCTGCTTTCGAACGGCTATTCTTCTTTCTTGTCAATAACGTGACTTTCATTGGCTAACAATGTTGAGCGATACATGCAAACGATTGCTTTTATGTGGCTGAATATTTGTGATGCCGGTTCCAATTTGTGTGCTTGGGATCAACTTAATAACTTCAACATTAAGGTATTTTGATGGCAGATTGATGCTAATAGGGGATAAGGCTAGAATCCGTTTTATGGAGCGATATTGGATGTTTTGTATTCAGTATTCGACGGCAATAATAGAGAATGATATAGCTAGCACGTGAAAGTGTTAATTTTTGTTACTGAGTTAGAGTAAAAAGTCTATTACCTGTCTTCTTTCCTTGGTTTATTCCTACATTCTTGAACACACTAATAAGCGATGTGCCTGTGAGTCCTAATGATGCCTTAAACGAACAATTATTCATTGAATCCCACTATGGTGTTGTTATTCACCGGGGATTTAAGCCGCTTTATGCGGACGATAATTATGCCCGTTATTTCGGCTATGAATGTAGTCAGGATATCCTCGCTTTACCGAGCTTGCTGGATCTCATCGTCCCTCATGAACAGCACAATGCCATTCTGGCCTATGAGGCGACGATGACTGGAGAGAGCAAGCCGGGTGTGCGTACCTATAAGAATGTCGATAATGAAGGCAATGAGATCATTGTTCTGACGGTAGACCATGTCATTGAATGGCATGGGCAACCCGCTATGCAAGTGACCCTGATTGATCTGAGTCCGCAGGTGGAAATTCAGCGTCAGTTACAGGCCAGTGAAGAGCGTTACCGCGCGTTGGTCGATGGCTCGATTCAAGGCATCCTTGTTCATAAGAACTTCAAGCCGTTATTTTGCAATTTGGCCTATGCCCAGATGCTGGGCTTTGATGATGAACAGGCATTAATGGCTCAACCGTCGATATTGCCGTTAATTGCTAAGAGCCATCACCTCCAGGCTCATAAAGACAACCACAAGCTTCTAATTGGTGAAAAGCAGTCGATTAAAACCGAGGCGCAGAGTATTCGTTGTGATGGGTCAACGGTATGGCTTAGCCTCCTGTCGAGGCCAATTCAATGGAATGGCGAACAGGTGGTACAGGTAACGGCGATGGATATTACCGAGCAACAGTTGCTGCGTGAGCGGCTTGAGCACAGAGCCAACTATGATGGGCTGACTAACCTGCTTAACCGTCGTGCCGTGATGGAGCTTCTGGAAAAACAATTTGCCCATGATCGGATGCTTGATAATTCTTTGTGCTGTGTGCTGATTGACTTTGATAACTTTAAGTCTATTAACGATCAATATGGCCACCATGTCGGTGATGAAGTACTGAGGCTATTTGCTGATAGTTGCAAGCAAAGTATCCGCAAAAGTGATTTCATTGGCCGCTGGGGAGGTGAGGAGTTTGTACTGGTGTTGCCGAGTACCGATATCCAGCAAGCGGTCAGAATTGCCGAGCGTATTTGTAATAACGTCTCCAGGCTGCGAGTAACAGCCGAGAACACCTCTGTCGGCTTCTCTGTCAGTATGGGCGCCTCATATCTGTCCTTCGATATAACCAGTGTCGAACAGCTGCTAACAGCGGCTGATAAAGCGCTGTACCATGCTAAAGATCAGGGTAAGAACCGTGTCGTCGTTGCAACTGAAGATATGCTCTAGAAGGTAATGGGCTTATTGCGGTTTGTTGTCGCAATAAGCCGTTTCAGGTTATTGGGTACAATATTCATTGCAGCGTATTTTTCTCAGAAGGCGCTTTCACCAGTTTTCCGTTAAAGCGCATCATCGACTCTTGTTTGAGCAAATCTAGGAAACGGTTAAATTTTTCTAGTTGGCTCTGCTCGATTCTTTGTTCGGGGATCTCTACATCAGTTGTGATGATGAGCTTCTTCGAAGGAGTAAGCTCAACCTGTCGACGCAATGAACCGAAGTTATGTTTAAAGTTAAGTACTGGTGGGATCTTGGTTATTTTCCAGATACCGTTGGTATCATAGAGATACTCTGTACGTAGTTTTAATCC
>NZ_JAKRFQ010000064.1 GCF_022347985.1 Photobacterium sp. OFAV2-7 | reverse complement strand
GGCAGGCATTGCCGTGCTGTGGTTCGTTGTCTATATCCTGCGCATTATTTGGCGGGTCTGGTTGTTCGGTGCGGCCGCCGAGCTTGGCACTGTGCTGCGTAATCGCCTTTATCGTCATTTCTCTTCTCATCCACCGGTGTTTTTTGAGCGCTATAAAACCGGCGATTTGATGGCGCGATCCACCAATGATGTCAATGCCGTGGTGATGACTGCCGGTGAAGGCGTGCTGACCGCGGCCGACTCCCTGATCATGGGGCTGGCGGTACTATTTGTGATGACCACGATGTTGAGCTGGGAGCTAACCATTCTGGCCTTGCTGCCTATGCCTTTCATGGCAATGGCGGTCTTTCGTTTCGGCCGCCAGCTCCACACCTGTTTTTCTGAATCCCAGGCGGCATTTTCAGATTTGACGGATAAAACACAGGAAACCCTCAATGGTGTGAGAATGATCCGTGCCTTTGGCCTGGAGCAGCGTCAGCAGGCTGACTTTGCCACTGTGGTCGATAAGGTTGGGGAAAAGAACCTTGCGGTGGAAAAGGTCGATGCCAAGTTTGATCCTGTGATCCAGTTGACGATTGGAATGTCATTCTTTCTCAGTATCGCTGGTGGCGGCTATATGGTCTCTCAGGGGCGTCTGACATTGGGTGATCTGACCGCATTTGCGCTATATCAGGGATTAATGATCTGGCCAATGCTGGCCATGGCCTGGCTGTTCAATATTCTCGAGCGAGGCTCGGCTGCCTGGAAGCGACTTCAGCATATCTTTGACGAGGCTCCGGAAATTGTCAGCGGTGATGCCGCCCTGGCTGCCACGCAGCAGGACTTGCAGGTTGATATCGAGGCGTTTTATTGGAACGGGCAGACGCAGCCGGCGCTGAGCGAGGTAAATGTTACCTTGCAGCCGGGTCAGATGCTCGGCATAGCCGGGCCGATTGGTAGCGGTAAGTCCACCTTACTCTCTTTGCTATTGCGTCAGCAGGAATTAAAACAGGGCAGTATCCGCTATGGCGGGATCAGTATAACCGAAGCCGACCTTAACCATTGGCGGAGCCGGTTTGCTGTTGTCAGCCAAAGCCCGTTTCTGTTCTCGCGCTCAATTGCTGAAAACATTGCCCTTGGCAGGCCGGACGCCTCTATGGAGCAGATCCGCGCGGCAGCTAAGGCAGCCTGTATCGATGACGATATTATCCAGTTCCCGGATGGTTACGAGACCTTGGTCGGCGAGAAGGGGATCACCTTGTCGGGCGGACAAAAGCAACGTATTTCGATTGCCCGGGCCTTGTTGCTAGAGGCGGAAATTCTGGTTCTGGATGATGCGTTGTCTGCGGTTGACGGTAAAACAGAACACCGGATCCTGGCTAACTTGAGGGAGCAACAGAAACAGACGGTTATCGTTATTGCTCACCGCCTGACGGCGCTGGAGCAAGCGGATACTGTTCTGGTGTTGCAGCATGGCCAGATAGCCGAGCAGGGTGATCACCAGACCTTGATTGGAGCGGGAAGCTGGTACGGTGAAATGTACCGCTATCAACAACTGGAGCAGGCAATTAAGGAGGCGAAATGACAGGGAAAGCCGTAAATAAAGTTGTCCTCAAACGGCTGCTGGGTTATGCCTTGCATGATAAGAAAAAACTGGCGATTGCCGTTGGCCTGCTGTTGGTGGCTTCGCTGGCGGATGTTTCTGGTCCCTGGATGATCCAGCACTTTATCGATAACTATATCGCCAAAGATGAGTACCCGCTGGATATGGTGGCAGGGCTGGCACTGGCCTATATCGCCCTGATGGGGATAGCGGCGTGGTTTAAGTATGTGCAGGCTCTGAGGTTTAACGAAATCGCCATCGGTGTGGTGCAGACGGTCCGCAAGCAGTTGTTTGGCAAAGTGCTTAACCAGCCGTTGTCTGCCTTTGATTATATGCCGACCGGTAAGTTGATCTCCCGGATCACCAATGATACCGAGTCGATCAAGGATTTTTACGTCTTCGTGATTGGTACGGTACTGAAGAATGTGATTTTTATCAGCGTGATGCTGGTGGTCATGAGCATGCTGAGCTGGCGCCTGACCATGGTGGTTTTGGTATTGCTGCCTGCGGTTGTTGCCGTGATGGTGCTCTATCAGCGTAAAAGTGCGGATGCATACCGGAAAATGCGTGATCTGCTGGCCGATATCAATGCCTCGATGAGTGAGTCCATTCAGGGCATGAGCCTGATCCAGCTGATGCGCCAGGAGCAGGCGTTCAGCAAGCAGTTTTCCAGCCTGACTCGGCGCCATCTGGAGTCGCAGATTGGGGTGATGAAACTTAACGGGCTGATGCTTAGGCCCTTGATTGATTTTCTCTCCGGGGTGGCGCTGTTGTCATTGGTTGCTCTGTTCGGCATCAGTGGTGCCGAGTTGGTCGGCGTCGGAGTGTTGTATGCCTTCATCAGCTACCTTGGCCGGGTTACCGAGCCATTGATTGAGCTTACCCAGCAGCTCTCTTTGTTGCAGCAGGCGTTAGTGGCCAGCGAGCGGATCTTTGGCTTTATCGATGCCAAACAGCAGCGCTATGGCGATGATGCTCTGCCATTGGCTGCAGGCAGCCTGGAATGCCGTGAGGTCGCATTTAGTTATGATGGTAAGCAGCAGGTACTGAAGGGGATCAATGTCGAGTTGCCGCATCGGGGCTTTCTGGCCTTGGTCGGCCATACCGGCAGCGGTAAAAGTACCCTGGCCTCGCTAATGATGGGGTTCTATCCGATCACCAGTGGCGAGTTGAAGCTCGATGGCAGGCCGCTGGATTCCCTTGAACACTCGGTACTGAGGGAGGGAATTGCCATGGTGCAGCAAGACCCGCATGTTCTTAACGATACCGTCAGGGAAAATGTCTGTCTCGGACGGGATGTCAGCGACACTTTGATCTGGCAGGCATTGGAAAAGGTAGGGCTCGCCGAGCAAATACGGGCTTATCAACAAGGATTGGATACCCGCCTGGGCAGTGGAGAAGCCAATTTGTCGGCTGGTCAAAAGCAGCTGCTGGCCATGGCGCGGGTGCTGGTTGTGCAGCCAAAGATCTTAATTCTTGACGAAGCAACCGCCAATATTGACTCGGGTACCGAGCACCATATTCAGCAGGCGCTCAATGCCTTGCGTCAGGATATGAGTATTGTTGTGATTGCGCACCGTTTGTCGACCATCATGGAGGCTGACGAGATATTGGTACTCAGCCATGGTGCCGTGACGGAGCGGGGTAATCACCAGCAGTTACTGGCTCAGGAAGGGCATTACTGGCAAATGTACCAGTTGCAACAGGCGGGCGAGCACTTGCACCAGATAGAAGAGCAGGGCGTTGCCGAGCTATCGGCTTAAATGCTCTACTTAACAATATCTATCTAAGACAGGTGGCATGAAAAGCTACCTGCTTGTGATGGCTTACAGCAGAGGTTGATTGCTCAACCTCTGTTTTGTTCCGGCTATTGGCCTTGGCGCATCAGTCCTTCCTGGACCGCCGAGGCCACCAGTTCACCTTTCTGGTTGTAAATCTCTCCGCGTACCAGCCCACGCGCTCCACTGGCCGACGGGCTGTCGATGGCATAGAGCAGCCACTCGTCCATCCGGAACGGGCGGTGATACCACATCGAATGGTCGATAGTGGCAACTTTCATTTTCGGTGTCATCAGTGTTACCCCATGGGGCTGCAGTGCCGTGACCAAAAAGCCCCAGTCTGAGGCGTAGGCCAGTACATACTGGTGGATGCGGGGATCATCAGGCATTTCGCCGTTGGCCTTGATCCAAAGGTATTGCTTGGGGGCCTCTGGTTTGGGTGCCAGCGGGTTGACGACGGTGACCGGCCTTACCTCGATAGGTCTTTCGCAGCCAAATGTCTCGACAGCAGCTTTCGGCAGGTGCTCGGCGATTGACTGCACTAGAGCCTGTTCTGAAATCAGTGACTCTGGCGGTGGGACATCCGGCATGGTGGACTGGTGGCTCAGCCCGCTCTCTTCAGCCTGATAAGAGGCCGTCAGATAAAAGATAGGGCGGCCATATTGAATCGCTTTTACCCGCCTGGTGCTGAAGCTTCTGCCGTCACGCAGGTTTTCGACATCGTAGATGATCGGTTTTTGCGGATCGCCCGGGCGTAGAAAGTAGCTGTGAAATGAGTGAACCTGGCGGTTTTCGTCAACGGTTTCTTTGGCAGCAGATAAAGACTGCCCGATAACCTGGCCACCATATACCTGCGGTAAGCCTAAATGTTCACTTTGGCCGCGGAATAAACCTTGTTCAAGTTGCTCTAAGTGTAACAGAGTGAGAAGTTCATTCAGTTCTTTGCTCATCGGAGCTCCAAGTTCCATGATATGATTAGCTGATTTTTACGGATACTTGGTCACAAATTCAAGTGTAATTAACGGGTAATTGCAATGTTAAGAGTTTGTGTCTGATTGCAAGGGGAGAGGGATGAAAAAGATATTTACACTGCTTTCAGCATTGATCGCGTTATTGGTTATTTCAGCTTGTACCAATTTAATCAAACAGGATGCGGATCTGGGAACAGTGGATGGCTCTTTGACTTATAAAGAGCGTATTGCATTACCGAATAATGCCCGTATTACGGTAACCCTATCTGATGTATCAAAAATGGATGTCCCTGCCGAGGTGATCAGCAGCCAGGCTTTCTTGTCTGACGGCAAGCAGGTGCCGTTTGATTTTCAGCTTAACTTTATGAAAGAAGAAATTAAGCCGAACCATACCTATTCAGTCAGTGCCCGTATCGAAGTGAACGGCAAGCTGATGTTTATTACTGATACGTCCAATCCCGTTATTACCGATCCCTCTTTGACGACCAAGCTCAACCTGATGCTGGTAAACGTTCAGTAATACGAGAATCCTCCACGGCGGAATCAGGCTGTGGAGGTACTTTGCCTATCTTCCGTCCCAGCGGTACTTGGCAAGCCTGAGCTTGCCAGATTCAGCAACCTCAATACCTTCTTGAAGCAACCGCTCGCGCTGACGCTGCAGATCGTTCCCGGACAGGGAAATCATGCCTTTTGCATTGATGACGCGGTGCCAGGGCAGCTTCGAGCCTTCGGGCAGGGTCGCCATGAGCCGTCCTACCTGCCGTGCATAGCCGGGGTAGCCGGCAAATTTGGCAATATCCCCGTAAGTTGCCACTTTTCCATGGGGAATTTGGTGAACCTGGCTATAGATTTGACTCGCAAAATCGTCCATATTTATACCTGAACCGAACAAAACATCCCGATAGTTGCTGAATTCTGTTTTTCTCCTTCGCACTATCGGATAACGCAAGGAGGTGCTGCCATGTTGTATGCCGCGTTACTTGTTGTGGTTAGCATTGCGCTGACCGTGTTGGGTGTCAGTGCTTTGGGTTACAGCCAAGGAGAGCTTCCCGCACTGGCATTGGCTATTCCCGCCTTGTGGTTGCTACCGCAAGGTGGTCTTCGCGCTTGGCTGCTACTCGTCGGACTCGGCGCATTCGGTGCCGTGCTACCGGAACAGCCTCTGGCCCTGTCTATCAGTATCTTTATGATGTTACCTGTTTTTTCTGTCAGTTTCTCGCCCAAAAGTGGTTGGCAGCTGGCAGCCTTGCTGATCTCGATCGTGCTGGCCATGGATGTTGGCCTGATGGCACTTCAGGGTGAAGGCAAACTGCCAGGGTATGCATCCTATACGGTGATCCAGGTTCTGGCTGTCACCCTGATCTGGTATGTGGCCCGCAGCTGGCGTCCGGTCGAGGGTAACACCTGGTGGCCGCTGTTTCTGGTGATCCCGCTGTGGGTTGGCGGCATGGAGCATGCCGCACTGGTGGCCCTGTGCGTCACAGGCCTGATAGCCTCGATGCAGGAGATGATGAAAGGCAAGCTGCGTGAGTGGGTGCCACGTCTTGCCTGGGTCTTGCCGGCCGTCGGCTTTGCAACGCTGGTACTGGTGCCGTACTTTGAAGTACCGAACCCGGTACTGGTGGCCTGGTTGCTGGTTCTGGGTGGGGCGCTGCTGGGCGAGTTCTTGCTGGAAGAGCCGGAAGAAGAAGAGCTGTAAACCTGCTTTTTATTCAGGCTGTTATGCTGGTTATATTATCTAAGCGGTATTATCTGGGTAATAAATCAGCAGTCAGTCCAATAAGGGGGATTGCCCCCTTGCATTGTCGCAGGCGTTAGCGGATAATCACCCCCGTTCTCGAAACGAGACAACGAATCTATGGAGGCCCCCATTGGTCCTCCCGCAACACTAACCTGTGAACTCGGCCAGGCCCGGAAGGGAGCAACCGCAGCAGGCGACGTGTGTGCCGGGATGTGGCTGGTGGGGGCTTCCACCCATCTGAAATATTATTATTTTTCAATAATATATCTAGTACAACCTCTTCCCAGTAACACATTGTAGATCACAATAACTTTGTCTCTATCATCTCCAATTCATAGTGCAACCCAACTGCTATGATTTTGCTTACTCAGGTGCTGAGCTGCTTCTGATTTTTCCTTTTTTGCTAAACCGGTACTCGTTTTGGTTCTCTTTAGGTTATCTGCACCATTACCTCGATTGTCTGCTTTATTATCGTAGTGTTGTTGGCCAAAGAATTTGGGATAGAACTTACATAATTTAGCATATGACAGTTGATATCTTGGTTTTGTTATAATATAACATTTCAAGTTTTTCTAACTTTTATGATTCATCCAAATGTCGGCGATGGTGTATGTTTTCTAAAGCACTAACACAATGTATTAGTCTGCTCATGCTATTTATCGTCGCAGTTGGTATGACTTCTTCTGCTATAGGCGAGTTTCGTTCTCACAGCTTGTCTGCAATATCCTCAATCGATAGTGGGCATACTCATACTCATGCTGTCGATGACGAGTATTCCTTTCAACATGATGCAAGCAACCATAATCACACTTATGATAGTGCGTCTATAAAGGCTGTTAATCACATTGTCTTGGCTGGTTTGATGGTATCAACCTATGACAGGCTGATTAGCGGAACACCTATCTATAAACCTTTCAGAATAGAGCGCCCCCCAAGAGTTTTGTTATTTGCTTGATAACAGCCGTAATACGCGGCTAATGAATTTTCAACAAATAATGGAGTTTATATGAACTTACTCTCTTTACGCGAAGAAAGTACGTTGCCTGCTGTTTTGGCTACGTTGCTTCGTAAGGGGATGCTTTATCTCACCCTCACCTTACTCACGATCATGAGCACAGACGTTTTTGCTCATGCCGTTGCACAAGGTGATAAAGGTTATATTCAAGAAATCACGGGCACCAACATTATTGCGTTTATGTATTTAGGGGCGAAGCACATGGTGACAGGATACGACCATATTCTGTTTCTATTTGGTGTGATTTTCTTTCTCTACAAAATGAAGCATATCGCGCTGTATGTGAGCCTTTTTGCAATTGGGCATTCGTCTACCATGCTGCTTGGGGTGTACTTCAACATCGGCATTAACAGCTACATCATTGATGCCATCATCGGGTTGTCTGTCGTTTATAAGGCGATGGACAATTTAGGGGCATTTCAACGATGGTTCGGCGTACAACCCAACACCAAACTAGCGACCTTGCTGTTTGGGTTCTGTCATGGCTTCGGGCTATCGTCAAAAATCATTGAATATGACATTTCTCCTGATGGATTAATTCCTAATCTACTGGCGTTCAACATTGGTGTGGAAATTGGGCAGCTGATTGCGCTTGGCACCATTTTGATTGTGATGGGCTTTTGGAGGCGACATACCAGTTTTTATCGCCAAGCCTACTCAGTCAATGTCGTTATGATGAGCTTGGGTTTCATGCTCATCGGTTATCAATTAACGGGCTACGTTGTCGCTCAGTAAATAGAAAAGGAATCAATCATGTACAACACAGATATGCCAACTCGTGCAGAGCTACCGACAACCAAGCAACTAGTCCGCTCAACCTTTATTGCGTTAGGAACAGCCATCGTACTACTCGTTACCGTTATTTTACCTGCTGAATATGCCATTGACCCAACTGGTGTAGGTAAATCGTTAGGATTAACAGAAATGGGAGAGATTAAGGCTCAGCTAGCTCAAGAGGCCGAAGAGGATAAAGCTAGCAGTGAAGTTATCACCGCAGTGAAAACGGTTGAAAAAGAGCCTGTTAGGACTAAACCTGTAGAGGGTACTCCACAACCTGAGAGTAGTGTGGCCACAGAGCCTGTTTGGAAAGATAAAATCATACTTTCACTCAAACCAGGGCAAGGGGCTGAAGTTAAATTGGTGATGGAAAAAGGCCAAACAGCTCAATTTGAATGGATATCGAAAGGTGGTTCTGTTAATTACGACACTCATGGTGACGGAAATGGTAACTCGATTAGTTATAAAAAAGGTCGCGGCGTTCCTAGTGATGAAGGTGAGATAGTCGCAGCATTTACTGGGAATCACGGTTGGTTTTTCCGTAACCGTAACGATAAAACGGTTATGGTTATCCTTAGAACCAACGGCGATTATGCTCAGATGAAGCGTGTTCTTTAACTGAATCATAGCCTCTATGATATTGCTGATCATAGAGGCTATTATTATCAGGTTTATCTTTAGCTTTTCTATTGAGCGCTAACTGAGTGATGCTATGTCATCTTATGGTTTAAGCAACACGTTTGCTAATTACTCCATAAGCCGACATATCTTTTCTAATTCCTGACATAGTCACTTAGATACGTTACTCAATGATATTTCTGTTCAGAGGGGCACTTTTATGTGTTGTTTGTCCCAGCTCAGATTTGCCCCGTTGCGTGTTAGTACAAAAAATCATTCAAGGTCTATTCATATTAGTTTGCAACCCCCATATTCTTATTTCAAACAGCTAACCAGTGGTGCTCCGAAACTCAAAAAGAAATCGCTAAATAAGGATTTCTGCTCAATCGTACATTCGAATATCTATTCCGTAACGTTCAAACTTTCTGAACTCTAATTTTTTCTGACAGCAGAGATAGATATCATGACGCTTTAAAACAATACAACGTCATGATAACTATCAAGGCATGAAGACTTCAGCCTGAGTGCGTTTTAATAACTGTATGGTTGGAATGGCTATAAACCATTTATTGACTATTCATTTTGATGCTATCAATTATCTATACATTTACATTAACAGGAATGTATTTAAGGAATAAGCGATAAACAATATACCGGCCAATTTTTCTAATGGTTTCAGTATTTTGTGCATTGATGGTGCTATTCGCTCCGTCGTTAACAGGCAAGGCACAAGCGTAAACCAGCTTAAGCAGATTGCTGTAATAACAAGCCCATACTTAATTTGATCTAGTAACACGGTATCCGTAGAAATTACCTGACTGAATACGCTAATAAAGAACAAGGTGGCCTTTGGGTTAAATAGGTTATTGAGAAAACCCTGTATCCAGTAGTTTTCTCGTTTTTTGTCTTTCGGCTGCCCTGCTGAAGTCTGGCTTGGTCTCAGAGAAAGGTAACCCAAGTAAAGCAAATAACTAGCGCCGCAATACTTCATGAAATCCATTAAAAAAACGGAATGTACGGAAGCCAAACGGATAATGCATATCGAGTAGGTGATATGAACCCAAATAGCGGTCGACACGCCAAAAGCCGTTATTATCCCCGCTCGTCGGGAGCCGACTATAGAGTTTCGGGAAACAATCAGAAAATCGGGGCCGGGGGTAATAATGGTAATAGTGGTAATCGCCAGCAAAGAAAGTAGTTCCGTAAGATTCATAGCTACCTCAAAGAAGGCAAGTTTTTGGTCAACTTATCTACTTTTTTCCTTTTTCCGTATATCACTACGCCATCAATATCCAGTTCATCAAAGTTGTCTTCCGATATGGATTCAGAATAGTCAGCATATGACCGGACGCCTTCTGCCCGCCTCAGGAACATAGTGTGATAACAACCCGCTTGCCGGATCGATTTAATCAGGTCGCTATATGTTTTATCTTCAGGTCGCGTGAGGATAATAACCGGTAACTGAGTAAAGCCTTCGACACTGATGTTATCCCGTGTTACGTGGTTTTTGCCGACAATAGCAGGGTATTTTGCAGCAAGCCCCGACATCAAAACCGCAGACCTGTTAGCCGTTACCCCTTTGTTCATACCATCATCAATGATAATGACGATTTTGTTTTCGAACACATTACTCACAATGACTCTCCTTCAATCTGGCTTTTTTCGAATAACTCCAGAAGGTGGGGCTCGGGCATTCGCTCTTTATCCAAGTCAATCGCTTTATGGGGATATGGCTGAATGGTTGCATCGGTATATCCAACAGATGACCATGTTCCCTTTTCGTAGGTATCCGTTATTTCAATTGATTTTAGTGCCTTTACACCCTTGAACTGATAGAGATCGAACACCATTAGCCTGACTGGCTGCCCCCGCTTAAATGAAAGAGGCTCTCCATCCATGTGGGTAACTAACCAGCTATCTCCGCGCAGCAGCGTCTCTATAGAAGTTGTATCAACATAGCCGCCAAGGCTGGTGGCTTTCACAAACTTGCCTTGTGGGTTGGCAAGGGCAAGAAAGTCAGCGAGCCTGAATCCTGTCCACTCGCACTCAAGGCTCCATCCGTTTACGCAGTAAAATCGTCTGCGACCTTTGACCTGTGGAATATGCTTGTGAAGTTCATTAAGAGGAATACTTACCGGGCTCTCTACCATTCCGGTAATATCGAGGTAATGATCATCTGATTCTACAATGACTTTTTCTTTGTTGCCGACATATTCCCAGAAAAATGTTGGTATACGCATAGTTAACTCCTTACATCTTGTGCGATACGAAATCCGATAATGTTGTCCCGTAAGTCAGGAGTATATGACCAGCGTGCTGCAGCCCGGAGGCGAGAGGCGTCGGTTGTCCATGCGCCTCCTTTCAGAACTCTGCGACGGGATACCCGTTCTTCTCGGTAGAAATCCATGTTACGTTTTTGGGGCGTGTCGGTATGAAAGTAATCTGAACACCATTCATACAGGTTTCCTGCCATTTGATAACAGCCAAATGGGGAGACATTTTTCGGAAACTTATCAACATCAACAGATGCTATTTCAATGGGTACATAGTCAGGTGAGAAGTTGGCTATCGCAAGTGTCGGCTCATCCTGTCCCCAAGGGTATGTAATACCCTGAGTTCCTCTTGCTGCCTTTTCCCATTCAACTTCTGTTGGCAGACGACCATTTGCCCATTTTGCATAGGCCTCTGCTTCGTAGAAGCTAATCCCTGTTACGGGTTGGTTATCCCCGGTATATCGGCTTTCGTCCCAAAAGGCCGGCTGCATCTGCTTACTCTCTTTCAGCCATGCAAAGCCGTCTTTAGACCAGAAATCGGCTTTATCATATCCTCCGGATTCTATAAACGCTCGGAACTGAGAATTGGTTACCTGATGCTTTGATATGCGAAACGCAGGGATATCGACTAATACCTTTGGTGATTCAGAGACTGTATCAGAGCCCACATAAGCGGTGCCACAAGGTATTAATATCATCTTATCTAAACTCATAATGTAGACCTTTTAAATATTCGGAAGATGAAGGTGGAAGGCTTGCAAAAAAGAGCATTTCCGGAGAGCCAAATTCATGAACAGTTTTAAGTCCATGAATATTTCTAGCTGATTCAGTGGTAATACATGCGTCGACTTTCCCCTCTGCACATAACTTTGCCGCATCGGAATTACTACTCGCATCGATTATGCTGATA
>NZ_JAKRFQ010000622.1 GCF_022347985.1 Photobacterium sp. OFAV2-7 | reverse complement strand
CCTCCATATTCGGCTTATACAATTGCTGAGTTTGATTGTTCAGCATAGTCAGGCCGTCTTCCTGCAGCGTAAACAGAGGAGTATCAGCTGCAAACTTACGCAAGCCACTCATTCTGATCTCATGGCCGCTTGGCATAACCAGTTCAACTTTTGACAAGCTGGCACGGTTTTGAACGATCGCCTTGATCTTCTCTTTCTCACCCTGAACGCCGTCAACAACACGCAGGCTCATCGCGTCCTCTGTCGGAGCGGCAAGGTCGAAAACGTCAGAAGCCAGCAGTTCACCGTCCGCTTTAATCACCAACTGATGACCATTATCCACTTTGTATAAATCAAAGCGGTAACTCTCACCAGACTGGAAGCTTCTCTGTTCCAGAACAGCCTGTGTTCTTTCCAGCGATAGCTGATTCGACGCACTATAGTTAGTAAAAGCAAGCCCAACGGTATATACCAATGGGAAAATAATGAAAATAAGCATCCCTGCAATACCAGGGAAGATGTAACGGTGGGCGTAAGTTTTGTTGCTTCCAAAAATATAAAGAGCAAGTGCGGTTAGGACAACGGTAAGAAGTGCAAAAGGCATTTCACCTTGTGCATACATTAATACGGTAGCATAACCATTAACTGCGCCGATCATGCCCAGAAGCGACCATTTCAGCCACTTGCGATAATTTAATTTAGGACTTTCCTGTTGTGGTTCTAAAAGTCCTGCACCTTGAACTGACTGCATCTCAGCTCCTTGCTAGCAAAAAATGACAATAAAATGGGGAGAGTTACCCCTCCCCGTAAAAAGGTATTACTTAAGCATGTGGCCCGCAGCTTCGTCTAGCGCGCCGTTAATGTCCTGACGGCCATCAACAACGTTCTTGATTGCATTACCCTGTGCGTACCAGAATGCTGCCATCTGTGGAACGTTCGGCATGATTTCACCGTTCATTGCGTTATCCATAGTGGCTGCAATGCGAACATCTTTGTCTAGCTTCTTCTGGAATGATTTCAGCGCTACCGCACCAAGAGGCTTGTCATCATTTACTTTACCCAGACCTTCGTCAGTCAGTAGGTAGTTTTCGATGAACTCAACCGCAAGATCCTGGTTTGGCGATGCAGAGCTGATACCCGCAGTCAGGATGCCGACAAACGGCTTAGATGGGCTACCGTTCAGTTTAGGCAGAACAGTTACACCGTAGTTGATACCAGACTTCTCAACGTTGCCCCAAGACCATGGGCCGTTGATAGTCATTGCCACATTACCTTTGTTGAACTCAGCTTCAGATACGCTGTAGTCCATATCTGGTGAGATAACCTTCTTGTCTACCAAAGACTTGATGAAGTTCATGCCATGTTTCGCGCCGGCGTTATTCACACCCACATCTTTCACGTCGTATCCGCTCGCAGTGAACTTGAACGCGTAACCGCCATCAGCCGATAGTAGCGGCCATGTGAAGTACGGTTCTTTCAGGTTCCACATGATAGCTTTCTTGCCATCTTTCTGAAGCTTCTTGTCTAGTGCTTCAACGTCTTCCCAGTTTTTAGGTGGGTTTGGAACAAGATCCTTGTTATAAATCAGAGAAAGTGCTTCAACAGCAACCGGGTAGCCGATGTACTTACCGTCGTACTGGACAGCATCCCAAGTGAAGTCAATGATTTTGTCTTTTACTTCTTTAGATGGCTTAATTTCAGCCAACAGACCAGATTTAGCATAACCACCAAAACGGTCGTGTGCCCAGAATACGATATCCGGACCGTCACCTGCTGCAGCAACCTGAGGGAACTTCTCAGACAGACCATCAGGGAAAGCAACTGTTACTTTAACACCTGTGTCTTCTTCAAACTGCTTACCTACTTCAGCCAGGCCGTTATAACCTTTGTCGCCATTGATCCAGATAGTAAGTTGACCTTCTTCAATCGCGGCATGTGCATTTACAGAGCCAAGTGCGGCAAGGGTACAAAAAGCTACAGTGCTGAGGACTTTCTTCATTTTTAACATCCTTCATGATTGTTATATGTCGTACCGCAGAGACACTCTGCAGCACAATTTGCAGGTTGTATCATCTATCAGGAATCAGCACTCGGCATCATCCTGTGCCCTACGCCCCCTAACCCTGAGATTTAAAAGCGTGATCTGCGTCGTCCGGCTTAGTGACGCAGATCTAAAAAAGACACCTGAATGTGATGCAACGCACATAGTACTTCGATTAAATACCCACATCAGCATCAGGAATATCAAAGTGTGATCTAAACACTCCTCCCCCCCTCATCCCCCTTTTTAATTCTGACAAAGGAGGATGTTTCACCGTGACAACTGGGTGAGAATAGCCCCATACCCAACGGGGTAGATGAAGAGACTTTTACTGTTCTATTTCGCAGTTTTGACTTTTTAGTAGTAACCACTTTAATTGGAAACGACAGCACCGCCTTACTTCTTGGGGAAGTAAGTAAGGTGGATTTGGTCAGGGTAGCAATTCATTCCACTGCCTGAGTGATACTCACGCTACCCATTTTTTTCTTCACTACACCTAAAAATTCTTTACCCGTAAGGCCAGGCATGAATATCATGCCGTATGAACACGCCTTACAGGCTACAACAAACTTAGAGGAATAGGCTCGATGACGAGTGTCACTTTACGAAATGTATGTAAAGCATATGGAGATAACCTGATTTCCAAAAATGTTGATCTCGATATTGCCGAAGGCGAATTCGTTGTATTTGTAGGGCCATCAGGCTGCGGCAAGTCTACCCTTCTTCGTTGTATCGCAGGTTTGGAAGATATTACATCAGGTGACCTGTACATCGGTGAGGAGCGAATGAACGATGTTCCTCCTTCTGAGCGCGGTGTAGGCATGGTTTTCCAATCTTATGCTTTGTATCCGCACCTTAACCTGTTCGACAACATGTCTTTCGGTATGAAACTGGCAAAGGCTGACAAGAAAGAAATCAAAAAGCGTGTTGACCATGCTGCTGAAATCCTTCAGCTTGGTCACCTGCTTGATCGTCAGCCTAAAGCACTTTCTGGTGGTCAGCGTCAGCGTGTTGCTATCGGCCGTACGCTTGTCTCCCAACCAGATGTATTCCTGCTTGATGAGCCGCTATCTAACCTTGATGCCGCTCTTCGTGTACAGATGCGTATTGAAATTGCCAAGCTTCACAAGCAACTTGGCTGTACCATGATCTACGTATCACACGATCAGATTGAAGCAATGACCAT
>NZ_JAKRFQ010000621.1 GCF_022347985.1 Photobacterium sp. OFAV2-7 | reverse complement strand
CTGCCAGCCCTTTCATGGTTCGGCCATAATCTAGTAATAATGCTGCTTTGCTGATAGTGAAAACACCAGATCGGTTGAAGCCGCGTGGGAAATTTTTATCGTCGTAAAATTTGCCTTCACTTCTCATATTATTGCTTCCTGATGAGATTTTCGCTGATAGTCGTGCAGTAAGCTGAAGTTGTAAAACAAAGTATTTTCGTCGTGACGATAAAAATATTTGATTAAAATAATAGGAAGCGAAGGTGTACTATATCCGTTTGTCTTTTTTTTGATATTGGGAACTCATTTGGATACTGAATTGCTCCGAACGTTTCTGGAAGTAACAAAAACGCGACATTTCGGCAGGGCTGCTGATAATTTATTTCTCACCCAGTCGGCGGTGAGTTTTCGAATACGGCAGTTGGAATCTCAGCTGGGTAATGACCTATTTTCGAGGCAGCGTGGCAATGTTCAGCTTACTGCTGCTGGAGAACGTTTGCAGCCTTATGCCGAGGCCATTTTGCAAACCTGGGGCAGGGCGAAACAGGATGTTGCACTGTCAGATAGCCTGACGAAACAGGTGACAATAGGCGCGTCACCGATGTTTTGGGAGTTCGATGGAATATCTGATTGGATCAACCGGATCTATGAGGCCGAAGACGGGTTGTCGCTGCGGTTAGAGTCAGTGTCACGTCAGAGCATGGCTAAGCGCCTGCTAGACAAAAGTATTGATGTATCAATAACCAGTGAGCCGCCGAGAATTGACAACTTGCAAGTGACGAAAGTACGGGATTTTCAGTTGCAGCTTGTGACAAGGGCCCCTGACTGTTCTATGGATGAGCTGAGTGCGCTTCCCTTGGTGTTTCTTGACTGGGGAACCCGGTTTTCAGTCGAGCATAGTCGCATCAGTGAGTTGCAAAAAACACCAGTCATGCACACCCACTCCAGCAGAATGGCGCTTGAGTATATGCTTAACAATCATTCTGTCGGTTTTTTGCCGTCTCCTGTTATTGCTCAGAGCGTTGAAGAAGGAGCATTACACCCTGTATCAGGAGCGCCCGTAATGGAGCAGTCCTTATATTTGGTCTGGCGGGATGATAATGACAAGCTGGGTTTGCTACAGACTATGCTGGCAGTACCGTTTAATCAGGTGATTGAGAGTGTTTGATAAAATTTATTGATTATCACATGCAAAATTTCTTGTTGTACACGGGTTACAATCCTTTCTACTCTTCGCGCAAGGAGAAGCTGGAGGTCAATATGTGTCTCGGATCACGAGCTGTTGATTACTGGTAATTATTTTTCTCTGTGACGCTAAGTTTTAGCATTACTGTCATAATTGACTATTACTATTCGGTAAATCTTGGTGACGATAGCAACAGATATGCAGGTTGTTGCCAGTGACAACACCGAACTTTTTATACTCTGGATATGTGTCAGGAAACGAACATGGCAAAGTTAGATCAAAAATTCAGTAAAGGATCTAAGTCCAAACATAAATTCGATCTGGATGATGACTTTCAAGACATCAACCAGCAGTCAAAGAAGAAAAAGCGCCGTATTGCAAGACAGCGTGAAGAGTATACAGAGTACGACGACTATAACTATTAATTATTGCTAGCGGATTGCGGTATAATGGCTGCAGTTATATGAATCATCAAAGAGCTGTGCAATGCTAGAAAACCTAAATATCCCGACTGATATCGAAAAAGAGCCAGAATTGGCGATCCCTTCCATCGAAGAGCAAAAGCGCATCGTTGAAACGTTGAAGCGCCTGGAAGAAGCTGGTGAGCTAACACCTGAATTGCTTGAAGAGTACATGACGGGTAAGCGAACGATCGACGAAGATAGCTAATATCGATACTGGAACCCTGAATGATTGAACGGCCCCTCTGTTAAGAGGGGCCGTTTTTTATGCTTCATTTTCGAAGGATAACTGCGCTGACGAGCTATCGAAAAGCGGGCTGCTGGCTTTTTGTCAATTTCAAACTGAAAGACTGGTAGCCCAGTAGCAAAGTACAAGGTAACAACCAGCTTAGGTGGCTGCTATAGAGAGGCAACCACTGAAGCAGAACTTGATCAAGCGAACCACTCACCATACCGAGTACGGCAGCTGTGTCGATACTGCCAAATAGAAAGGCTGTCAACACCAGGTACTTCAAGTGATGGTTCTCTGCGAGTGATAAAGATGCTGCGAGCACAAGCGTTATTGCGATAGGGCAGAGAACGAGGATCAAAGGCAGACTGAACGAAATAAGTTGTTCAAGTCCGACATTGGCCACAAGAGAGGTCAGTACGATAACGGCAGTGGCCGTTTTCGCAAATGGCAACCGGTAGGTTTTCTCAAAGTACTCGGCATTGGCATTGGTCAGCCCGATGACGGTTGTCAGGCATGCCGTTAGGGTAATAACGGCAAGTAATACCTGGCCGACAGGGCCGAGTATTGCCGCTGAGTAGAGAGTCAGAATTGCGCCGCCGTTGCTGGCACCAGCGGCAATCTGTGAAGAGCTTGCTCCCAGGTAGCTCATTGCCAGATAACAGGTGCTCATCAATACGATGTAGATGCCGGCGATGAAAAAACTGTAGCGTTGGATACCAGCTTGGTCTGTGATCCCTTTTTCCTTGATAGCCTGGATGATCACCCAGCCAAAGGCCACCGCTGCTATAGCATCTAATGTCATATAACCTTCCAGCAGGCCGTTCACCATCGGTGCCTGTTTGTAAGATTCAATGGCCTGAGTGGCCGAGCCCTGAGGGTAAAACATGGCGGTTATCACCAGGATCCCCAGCATAGCTATCAAGGCTGGTGTCATGAACTTGCCAATGATGTCTACGAGTTTTCCTGGTTTAAGAGCCAGCGTCAGGCTGATAGCACAGAAAATGATGGAGAAGGGGAGCAGGTAGCTTTCGCTGACAAATGGTTTGAGCCCCATTTCGTAGGCAACAGTAACCGCACGGGGCAGTACGAAAGCCGGACCTAAAGTGATGAAAACCGTTAGCCAGAATGTGCGATCCAACCACGGCGGGAGTGCTTGGGTGAGTTTGTTGGCAGAAGAGAGCCGTCCCAGAACGACTATAGTCAGTGCAGGCAGGCCGACAGCTGAGATCAGAAAACCCAGCATCGCACTGAGCCAGTTCTCACCGGCTTGCTGGGCCATCATTGGGGGAAATATAAGGTTACCTGCACCTAGAAACAGTGCAAAGGTTGTAAAGCCAATGGCAAGTTCATG
>NZ_JAKRFQ010000620.1 GCF_022347985.1 Photobacterium sp. OFAV2-7 | reverse complement strand
CTAACTCTTGCTCAAGATCAGATTCAACCTTCATCTTCAAACTATATTTTCTGGACAGGTGCTGTACTGTTTGAGCGTTTTCCTCACCCTCAGAAACAACGTGTAGGTAGCCAACTTACGCAGTTAGCAAGCCTATGGAAAAATGAAGGAAAAAATGAACAAAGTCAAGCCGCTATCAAGCTCGCTACGCACATTGAAAACCTTAAAATTGGCGAAAGAATATTCACGCCTCTTGATTATGACCATGTCCGCATTGAACCCGCAATCAACCCTTTAGTTAATCATGATATGACATTGGTATTGCCCCCTCGCCCAAGGACTGTACTTGTCGCAGGTGCGGTATCCCACCCTAAAGAGGTTTCTTGGCAAGAACGCAGAAACGCCAATAGTTATCTCAAGCAAGTTGTGACACTCAACAATGCAAATAATAGCGAAGTCTGGATTATTCAACCCGATGGACAAGTTGAGCAACACCCTATCGCTTACTGGAATCAAAAGCATTTTGATATAGCGCCGGGAGCGGCAATCTATCTTGGTTTTTCCTCTTTACCTGATGAATTCAACACTATCAACGAGGACATTGTGAACCTGCTAAGGAACCGGGCTCCGTAAAATGAAAAAGACTTTAATAACCTCATTATCAACGCTTACAGTAGCGATGTTACCTGCATGGCAAAGCCATGCCGATGAATTTAGCTACCCGGAATTCCAACCATCCCAGTCCGACTTTGGTGGCGTAGGCTTGATCCAAATGCCAACAGGACGAGCAGCTCCTGAAGGTGAGTTCAACGTCGGTGGAACATTTAATGATGAATACCACCACTACACCGTTTCACTTCAGCTGTTGCCTTGGCTCGAATCCACAATCCGCTACACCTTAGTTCAAGATCTTCTTTATAGTGAAGATCCAAGCTTCAGCGGTGATACAAAATATACTGACAAAGGAATTGACTTCAAAGTTCGCTTACTGGAAGAGAGCTATTGGATACCGGAAACCTCAATCGGTGTACGTGATTTCGGTGGAACCGGATTATTTGATGGTGAATTCATTGCGGCTAGCAAACATGTCGGCCCATTTGATTTCACTGTCGGTGTGGGCTGGGGCTATATTGGCAATAGTGCAAATTTAACCGGTGACAAAACAGCCAGCAATGATTGTAATCGTAATACCGAGTATAAAGGTAAAGGCGGCAGTGTTGATTTTGATCGCTGGTTTAGCGGATGTAGCGCAGTTTTTGGTGGTGTAGAATATCAAAGCCCATGGCAACCACTGAGATTGAAAGTTGAATATGACGGAAATGACTACGCCAGTGACTTCCCTGTTACACAGGGTGGCATTGACATGTCTCAAGACAGCAAGTTCAACTATGGTGCGCTATATCGCCTAGGTAACTGGGGAGACTTGCGTCTTAGCTATGAGCGAGGCAATACCTGGACATTCGGCTTTAACCTCAATACCAACTTCAATGACCTAAAAGCAATTTGGCAAGATGAACCGCTACCAGCATACCAAAAGCAAACACCACGCCCGAATGACGACAAGAGTGAACTAAGTAATGAGGAGTGGCTTGAGCTTGCTCAGCAACTTCATCAGGTCGCTGGTTATGAAAACCCATCAATTTATAGTGACTCAGAAACGGTAACCGTTGTTGCTCCGCAAACTAAGTACCGAGATAGATCCGAAGCTCACCTGCGCGCGGGAACGCTTATTGCCAATCACGTTCCTGAGGCAAAAGAATACCGCTTAGTTGAAACATCAAACCGCCAGGCTATCACCGAAACAAGAATTGATAGCGAACAGTTCGTAAAAGTGGCAAACCATGAATACTTTGATGCAAAAGTTGAGGATGCGGCTAAAGTTGACGTTCCACAGGCACCTCAAGGATCGTTGATTGCCGCATCTGACAAAGATTGGGATGTCAGTGTTGCTCCAACCCTACAGCAATCTTTTGGTGGTTCAGAGAACTTTTATATGTTTAACATCGGTATCAATGCCGGTGCCAGCTATTGGTTTAGTGATCACGTTGAACTAGGCGGTTCTATTTACTTCAATATTTACGACAACTACGACAAATTCTTGTACGAAGTCCCGCCTGATGGTACCGATCTCAAGCGCGTTCGTACCTTGGTTCGCCAGTATATCAACGATAACCCAGTCCGAATGAATAACCTTCAGCTGACCTGGATGGATCGCCTTGGTGATAACTGGTACAGCCAAGCTTATGGTGGCTATCTGGAGATGATGTTCGGTGGTGTCGGCAGTGAAATACTATATCGCCCTCAAGGCAGTAACTGGGCAGTAGGTGTGGATGCTAACTATGTCATTCAGCGTGATCCGGACTCTCAGTTTGGCTTTTTCACTGAGGAAGTTCAGTTTGACCCTATCACCAACCGAGACTACAGGGTTCAAACGGGCGCAATCACAGGCCATGCGACTGTGTATTACCAACCTCAATGGGAATGGCTGCCAAACACATTGTTCAAAGTCAGTGCTGGCCAGTACCTGACAGAGGATAAGGGTGTTACTGTCGACTTCTCTAAACAGTTTGACAGTGGTGTAATTGCTGGTGCCTTTATCGCACAAACAAACTTATCTGCTGAAGAATTTGGTGAAGGGAGCTACAACAAAGGATTTTATGTCTCTATCCCGTTTGACATCATGACGGTTAAACCAAGTACCAATCGAGCTACGATTTCCTGGTTACCGCTAACCCGCGATGGTGGACAGATGCTTAATCGCAAGTATCAATTGTTTAGTGTAACTGATGCGCGATCCCCATGGTACGGGCGTAAGGCGATGAACTAAGTATCGGCATATAATCAAATATTCTAAAAAGCAAAAGCGAGAGGTTTTAGCCTCTCGCTTTTTTTATGCTTTAGTAGCACTTTGGCTTATACCGCCTAAAGAGCGAATAACTTCCCAAAAGTGTGAACCTCTGCGTAAAGTGCATTTTAAATGCACGATATGAGTAGTAAATATAGTAGTATCTTCTAATGACACTTCCATCAATAGAGTGGAAGAGAAAATAATAATAATCTAACGTACACTGTAGAAAGAGGTTAGAGCATGTATAGAGCATATGCTCATTTCACCATAAAACACCCGTATATCCATGTGTTTAACTTAATAACACTCTTGGTTATTTTTATGGTAAGTGGTTATCAACTTTTGGAAAATGAAAACCTAGCATATGCAGCAGGGTTTCTTATCG
>NZ_JAKRFQ010000619.1 GCF_022347985.1 Photobacterium sp. OFAV2-7 | reverse complement strand
TGATTCTTATCGTGGGCCCAACCTCTTTCATCATCAACCAGATGACCAATGGTTACGGCCTGATGCTACAGAACTTCATCCGCATGAGCCTATGGACTGATCCAGTCGAAGGCGGTTCGTTCCCAACCTCATGGACCGTATTCTACTGGGCATACTGGATGACTTATGTTCCATTCATGGCACTGTTTGTTACCAAAGTATCTAAAGGTCGCAAGCTGAAAGAAGTGATCGGCAGCATGGTTATTGGCGGCAGCGCCGGCTGTTTCATCTTCTTTGGTGTTCTGGGCAGCTTCAGTATGAACGTGCACCTGACGGAAATCGTGGATGTTACCCGTTCTATCACCGAAAACGGCGGCTCAGCAACAGTCATAGCGGTGCTAAACACCCTGCCTGCAAGCGCATTGTTTATCATTATCTTCGCGGTAATGTCGACATTGTTCCTAGCGACTACGCTTGATTCGGCATCCTTCACATTGGCGGCAACGGCAGCCAACCAATTGGATGAGAATGCCAACCCACCGACAGCACTACGCCTGTTCTGGTGTTTAATTCTGGCGGCCGTACCACTGGCGATGATGTTTATCGACGCGCCGCTAAATACCGTTCAGACGCTGGCTATTGTGACCTCACTTCCGCTAATGATTGTGATATTTATCATGCTCTACGGCTTCAGCAAGTGGCTAAAAGAGGACTTTGGTGGTGAAACGGAAATCGTTGCTAATCAATCCACCAGCAAGATAACGACCGAAGCGAAGAAAGAGTCAGCCAGCAATACAACGGCAAGCGCCGATGATAGCGAAGCAGCTGCCTACCTGTCGCCATCAACTAACGAAGGTTAAAAAGCAAGCGTAACACTATTGCTGCTACCAAAAATCCTCTGCCAGTGGCGGAGGATTTTTTTATTCATCAGCACACTGCTCATTTACTGAATTCATGCCACCCATTCACACCTGACAAATGCGTACAAATTCATACACAAAGTTAATTGCTGGCGTATTAGGATCACAGGTCATTAATGGATTATGGGTTTTACATGTTACGCAAACCATTCTATCTCCTACTCTTTTTATCGAGCAACGCTTTTGCCGCGCAGTGCAATTTGCACAGCGTTAATACTGTTGATATCAAAGCCGAAAAGCAGTCAGTTATCCTCAATGAAGAAAACAAAGTACAGAGTATTCTAGCAAGTCCTTCCCAACGCTGTGCCAGTGTTCAGTTCACTATTTCGGGAAGTGGAAGCCGTCTTATATCAACCTTCCGAGACTCATTCACCGCCGTACTATTCGACGGAGAAGAAATTACTGCACAAAGCCTCAAAATGAAAGACAACCAGACTGACAGAATCTCATTCGGAAAGCGCTACAAGCATGAGGGTTTTGTCTGCTTTGGCGAACAACAAGTCCCTATCTCAGAGATCCGTTGCGAGCTATAAGCAAGTAGAAAATCTAACTAAATATCTACCGTTCAACCTAGATTTACAGGCTTAGAGAAAGGCTTACGGGATCAGTTCAGAAAAATACCACGGGTAATGGTATACACTGGTGTTAGAGGCAGCAGCAGGGAACGGTACCTATCATGGCCTGTCGTGTGATCAAGCAAATTCCTAACATCTTGACGACATTACGTCTCATTTTGGCAGTGCCGATTTGCCTGTTGATCCTGGAGAGAAATTACTCGACCGTGTTGTGGATTGCCTTCTTCGCCGGAGTCAGTGACGGGCTTGACGGTTGGCTTGCTCGCAAGCTGGATGCCATCAGCCGCTTCGGAACAATCGCCGATCCTCTTTCAGATAAAGCGATGCTAATAAGTGCATTTATCGCCTTTGCCATCGTAGGATTAGTCCCTGTTTGGGTCGCCGTAATCGTCATCGTTAGAGATGTGATCATTCTCGTCGGGGCTATTGCCTATTACTGCCTTTTTGGACGCTACGAAATCGAACCAAGCTTTTGGGGCAAGGCAAGTACGTTTGTACAGATTGCCTTTGCTCTCATGCTAATCACGCAACAGGTCTACCCTATTTTGCCCGAAATCTTTTTCGAAATTGGTCTGTGGCTGCTGATTTCTTTGGTATTAATCAGCGGCGGACATTATGTCTTCACCTGGGGAAAGAAAAGCCTCACTGAACATAGCAGTAAAAGCCAAAACCAAGACCAAAACCATTCCAAACACAGCCAGCACCCATAGATAGCGCAGTTATTATGACCTCGATCATCATACTTTTTGGCACGCTAATCTTTCTTATCGGGATAGTCATTCTCGTTAGACCAACAGTGGTGTTTGGTTATCTGAGACGGCACCTCGGCAGCCTGCAAATCCACGTACTGGCCGTTGTTGTCAGGTTGATTATTGGTTTTTTGCTGATCGCTCAATCCGATATTTCAAGGTTTCCGTTCATCATTGAGATCATCGGCTGGGTGTCGCTCATTGCCGCTTTTATTCTAGCTGCCATCGGCCGTCGCAGCTTCCACCGTCTGATGGCATGGGCCCTGTCTTTTGCTAAGCCTTACGGTCGTATTGGCGGTACTCTCGCCGCAGCATTCGGTGCCTTTCTTGTTTATGCCTTTGTATAGCAGTTATAACACTAAGCGCTTTGAGACCGCTTAGTATCTCTTGTCCGATAACCGAGAGGCGAAATACTCAACGACCGCTTTAATGGCTAGATTACGGGTTCCCGTTTGATGATAGAGCAAATGCAGGTAGAAGTTACTTAGGGCATAGTCAGGCAAGAGCAGAACTAATAACCACCTTTAAATTGAATGAAGGGATTTGTAATCAGTTAATTGTTACGGTATACCATTTTTATTTTGATATGGAATTCAATATCTCTTCATGTCAACTTTTCACGGAGCGCCTGTATAACGATGATTAACCTCTCAGTTGACGATCTCAAGCTCATCAACCTTATCGCCAGCCAAGGTAGTTTTGCAAAAGCTGCAGATATACTGAATCTGACTCGGCCAGGCGTTAGCCGACGGATAAAGTCTATTGAAGCCGGTCTACAAATTTCGCTCTTTAAACGTACGACCCGAAAACTCGAATTAACTTATGAGGGTCGGCTTTTTGTGGAACACACTATGGCGATGGAGGAGCATTGGCTTCAGGCGATAGGAGAAATACAAAGTCATAAGGCCGAGCCGACAGGTAAATTGACAGTGTGTAGTTTGGATCTGCTTAACCGTCGTCTGACACAAAATTGTTTAGCTGATTTTATA
>NZ_JAKRFQ010000618.1 GCF_022347985.1 Photobacterium sp. OFAV2-7 | reverse complement strand
GATAGAGCCTACTTTTAGCTTACCCGACTAAGATAACGATTTAATATGACACAAATATTACGTTAGTTGTCTTTTTTGGCTAATTTCTTCAATTTAGGGCGCTAAGCAATGTTTTTGCTATTTGAGGTGGCTGAATCGTGGCTTTTTTGATCAGTAACAGGTGTGCTTTATTTCATATTTCAAAGCAGGAAAGGAGCAAATACCGACATATCGAAGCTGTTTTACTAACGTTGCCGGTATTTCTTCTTTAATTACTCTTGCTTAGCAACTGATCAAGCCAGCTGACAGGCAGGATTCGGCGCAGGAAGCCAAAAATATGGGTTGGCTGGGTAACATAATAACGGGGTTTGGGGCGTTCGCTGTCAATGATTGCCTGCAATGGTTTCAATACTGCGTCAGGCGCCAAGGTGAATTTGCTTGATGGCGAGGACTTGCCCAACCTGTCTAGAGTTTGCTTGTAGCTGGCATGGTGGCGAGAGGCTGCCATATCAATATGTTGCTCGAACTTGAGTTTGGCATTTTCCCTGAAATGGCTCTCGATAGGCCCTGGCTCGATAAGGCTGACGTGAAGCGGCGTATCCTGTAATTCGAGTCGCAGGGTATCGGTATATCCTTCGAGGGCGAACTTGCTGGCATTGTAGGCCCCGCGGTATTTCATTGCGACCAGCCCGAGAACCGAGCTATTCTGAACGATTTTTCCGCTGCCCTGTTTGAGCATTACGGGAATAACGGCTCGGGTAAGCTCGTGCCAGCCGAACACGTTGGTCTCGAACTGTTGTCGCAAGGCCTGGGTTGGCAGATCTTCGAGGGCTCCGGGCTGACCGTAGGCGGCATTGTTGAATAACACATCGAGACGGCCTCCGGTTAAAGCCAGGCAAGCCTCAATAGCCTGCTGGATTGAATCGGTATCGTCGAGATCAAGTTGGATACAGTTCAGCCCTTGCTGCTTAAGGGCCGCAACATCTTCCTGGCTCCTGCAACTGGCAACAACGTTATAGCCGGCCTTATGAAGTTGTTCTGCACAGAACCGGCCTATGCCGCTGCTGCAACCGGTGATCAGGATGGTCTCTTTCATTCTTGTTCCTTTAGCGCGTGTCCCGAAAGGTATATTGAGAATAAAGAGTTATAGCCAAAAAAAGAACAGCCAGGGGCTGATACCTGGCTGTTCATTCTGGATTTGAGCGTGTGATCATTGTGTAGCTATTCGTTACCCGGGCGCTGAACGGCGTTAGTTAGCAACCGATGAGCCGTTGATATCCACAACATTACAATTTTTTCCGCCCAGCTTGACACAAGTCTCGATGGCAAGCT
The DNA here is from genome assembly GCF_022347985.1 of Photobacterium sp. OFAV2-7. Classification (GTDB taxonomy): domain Bacteria; phylum Pseudomonadota; class Gammaproteobacteria; order Enterobacterales; family Vibrionaceae; genus Photobacterium. The sequence goes on along the minus strand of NZ_JAKRFQ010000618.1, from coordinate 1,901 downwards.
TCTGCGCTTCCTGAATATCTCTGGCTCCCCAGGCGGCACCGGCGATTTTATTGGTGCCAATGGCGTAGGCTTTATTATCCGATTGCACACGGTAGTTTTTATATAGCCCGTAGGTACCAGGATCGGCACTTTGGCAACCACTGATGCCAAAAGCAACAGCAATTGCTGCAAAAATTAAGCTATTTCCCTTCAACATACTCACTCACTTACTTTCTTGTTAGTAAACAGTAAGAAGCTTAGTCAATAAAATTGGACAGCAAATCAATTTCAAACTTTTTAATGAAGATAGGGCGTGAGCTCCGATGCCATAAATTCGGCTATCCATGGTTGGGCATCCGGCTTGGGGTGCAGGCCGTCATCCATCATCCATTCTTGTTTGAGAATGATTTTCTCAAGGAAAAAAGGCAGCAACGGTGCATTGTATTGTTTGCTCAACTGGGGGTATATATTACTGAAGATCTCACTGTAGCGTTTACCGTAGTTGGGTGGTACATGGATTTGCATTAGCAGGGCTGTTGCCCCGCCGTCATGGATCTGGGTGATCATTTGGCCGAGGTTATTGCGTATAGTAGAGGGAGAGAAACCGCGCAGGCCATCATTCGCACCGAGCTCGATAATGACGTAATCTGGGTTATGTTGTTGTAACAATTTAGGTAGCCGCGCCAGGCCATTGCCCGTGGTATCGCCAGAAATGCTGGCGTTAACGACGGTTATCGAGTGCCCCTGTTGCGCCAGTACCGGCTCCATCAGAACCGGCCAGCTCTGTTCAGCACGCATTTGGTACCCGGCACTTAGACTGTCACCGACTACCAGCAAAGTGTTGCTGTAGGCGTTTAGCGAGAAAACAACGAACAATAAAACTGAAAGGAATCGCATCATGTCAACTTCCGTGATTAAGGCTGTATCTGTATCCAAACAGGTGACGACGGCATCATCGTCGCTCACCATTTTGCAGGATGTTTCCCTTGAGGTCGAGCAAGGAGAGGCAATTGCGTTAGTTGGCGTCTCCGGTGCCGGCAAGTCCACCCTGATGACGTTACTGGCGGGACTGGATGTGCCGACGGCGGGGGATATCGAATTACTCGGCAGGCCTTTGTCCCGACTTGACGACGAAGCCAGAGCTGCACTGCGTAGTGATTCGATAGGTTTTGTATTTCAGAGCTTTTTACTTATTCCGTCGCTCAGCGCGCTGGAGAATGTGATGCTGCCGGCGATCATAAAAGGGCAGGACGGAGATGAGCTTCGTGCGGCAGAATTGCTGTCTCAGGTAGGGCTTGAAGGGCGGGAAAGCCATTTGCCCTCGCAGCTTTCCGGTGGTGAGCAGCAGCGGGTTGCACTGGCAAGGGCGTTTATGACCCGTCCTCAGGTCTTGTTCGCCGATGAGCCGACCGGCAACCTCGACCAGCATACAGCCGCTACGGTGATTGACTTGCTCTTTGCCCTCAACCGTGATCACGGCACCACTCTGGTACTGGTGACCCATGATCCGCAACTGGCGCAACGCTGTGATCGTACCTTACGGATCCAGGGCGGAAGTGTGGAGGCTGCATGAGTGAACTGAGTGAGGCGAACCAGGTGGCGAGGCCACGCAAACAACCCTTGTTGCTGAAATGGAGTTGGCGTGAGCTGTGGCATGGACAACTGTGGCCGGTTGCGGTGGCATTAACTTTAATTATTGCCTGTGTCTTTGCGCTGTCGGCGCTGGTGGTACGGGTTGAGAAGATTATGGTTGATCAGGGGCGAACTATGATTGCCGCTGATCTGGTCTTTCGCTCGGCCAATCCGCTGGAGCCGCCGTTGCTTGAGCAGGCCAAGGCACTGGGGCTGACGGTGTCACAACAAACTCGCTTTGGCACCATGGCCTTTAGTGAGCAGGAAATGCAGTTGGTTAGCGTGAAGTC
>NZ_JAKRFQ010000617.1 GCF_022347985.1 Photobacterium sp. OFAV2-7 | reverse complement strand
CAATCAACCGTTGCTAGCTCCGAAAAGCTGCAAGCTGCCCGTCAGGTACTACAGCAGGCAGAAGCCATAGCGCCCCTGTTCAATCAAAAGTGAAATCCCAAACCGTCAAATTCCCCGAGATGACCCCAGACACCATGGTGCAAGTCACTCTAGGTGAAATCGAACACCTCAGAGAGCGTAATCGCACACTGGAAGCACTCGAGGCCGCTGGCGTAGATAACTGGGAAGGCTATAGCGAAGCCATGGCAATGCTGCACGAAGACGCCGCTTAATACCCTGCCCCGGGAAGCCGGGGCACACCAATGCTCTTTAACAATTTGGCAAGGAAGTAAAAGTATGAAACGACCACGAGTCGCTTTTACGACTCAAACCGTACCGAAGGCAGCAGCCGAAGAACTCATCGATCGCTGCCGCCAGCTAGGTACACCAATCGATGTCAGCTACTACGACGATACGGCGCTGATCATCATTAACCAAACCCACATTCCCCGACTTAGTTCTCACCACTCATTCATAAGAAAGAGAATGTGCAAATAAAGGTAACGACCATGAAAACAATACCGATGATCTTTAATCAAGAAATGATAAAAGCTTTATTAGACGGGCGTAAAACCGTTACTCGCAGGCCACTAAAAGTACAGCCTTCAGATTTTGACACCTACGACGGAATTGCGCTGTTGTATGACGAACAAGGTAACGAGTGCGTGATCGGCCAAAAGCCATTCGTTCCACCCGGCAATAGGGATGATCTAATTTGGGTCCGAGAAACATGGCAAGGACCGTTGTTTGCGGCTGAAGACTGGAGTGCTTACAAGGAAAACAAGCAACCATTCAAAAACCCCAAATACTGCCATTACCGTGCGAATGGTGACAGCTGCGAATTTGTTGATATGGATACGGAAGATACTGTTTACCGTTGGAGACCATCGATTCATATGCCTCGTTGGGCCAGCCGATTGACCCTACGTATTACAGATATTCGTGCCGAACGAGTACAGGACATCACGGAAGAACAAGCTAAAGATGAAGGCATGCTCACCAATGATGAATTCCCAACATTTTACTCGACTGCTTTTTGTGGGCTTTGGGAGTCCCTTTATAGTAATTGGAGCGATAATCCATGGGTTTGGGTTATCGAATTCGAAGTAATTCATCAAAACATTGATAGTTATATAGAGCAACAGGAGGCCGCATGAAGTACCCGCTTATCTACTGCGATCCACCTTGGAAATACAACAACAAAGTATCGAACGGTGCTGCTCAGAACCACTATGAAGGTATGACGCTTGCCGAAATGTGCGCTCTACCCGTTAACAACATCAGCGCCGATGATTCAGTTCTGGCTATGTGGTACACCGGCAACTTTGTTGATGAAGCAATGTTCTTGGCAAAAGCCTGGGGCTTTAAAATCAAAACAATGAAAGGCTTTACCTGGGCCAAACTCAACGAAAAGTATTGGAGCCGAGTCGGTAAGGCGATCAATCAAGGCAATCTCACTGAAGCAGATTTTCTGGCCCTTCTTAATAGCGAAACCCGCATGAATGGCGGCAACTATACGCGAGCGAACTCCGAAGATTGCTTAATAGCAATTAAAGGTAAGGGACTGGAGCGTAAGCAACGCAATATCAAGCAGCTCGTAATAGCTCCCCTTGATGAGCACAGCGCGAAACCGCCTGAAGTACGCCATCGCCTAGAACGGTTGTATGGAGATATTCCCCGGCTCGAAATGTTTGCCAGAACATCACCTCAGGGTTGGGATGTGTTCGGAAACGAAGTCAGCAACTCCATTCAATTACACCATGCAGCGTAAGAGAAAACTCGCCCCGGCAAAGGGGCGAGATACCTTTAGATCAACGCAATAATGATCATTGCGCCTGTAATAATGAACAGCTCACAATACATTCTTGTAATTAGATCCATACACACTCCCTCTATCTCAAACCAGAAAATCATAATGCTCCTTTTTTACCCCCCGCATGGCGATTTACTAGTGCTATGTAGGGGCACTTAATCGATTCACAAGGAAAGGTAACGACCATGAAGAAATACAATAGAGTAAGAACCAACGGTGGAAGATTAAAAAGTCTGCAGGTTGAAAGACGCCAATTAATCGCCAGCATTAAGATCTCAACACCTAACTTTGAAAAGCAGAGACTTCAATCTCGTCTGGATAAAGTCATTGCCGAGATAGACCGGCTGCAGAATGAACCCGTGGTTTCAGAGCATGCTATGTTGCGCTATCTCGAGCGAATCAAAGGGCTAGATCTAGAAGCTCTCGAAAATGAGATTCTTAATGAACCAACACGCGAACTAATTAACAGCTACGGCGTGGGACATGCCAAGCTCCCACATAGAGGTATTCCGGGCTGCCGGCTGATAGTTAACGACAAAACTATCGTCACCGTTGAGCTTACACGCTAGTCCCTCGCTAAAAGTAGACTGGCGACTGTATCAAGGAGTGATTATGTCTCTATGCTCGCATTGCCAAAAACGTCACGCGGTAACTTATACATTGTGGGAATGTTATTGCGAGGACTGTGCTCTAGAAACAGCCCTCGCCCTTCTGGCCGTCTGCAAACTCAGTGACAAGGCCATCACAGCTTTGATTGCCTCGGGCTGGAACATGCCAGCAACCCAAACCAAGAAACACTTCACCGCCACTGATATTGCCAAGGAACTGGGCATCTCTGCGCAAAAGGTTGGCAAGGTAGCCAATCAGCATCAAATCAAAAACGACCAATACGGCGAATGGCGCCTTGACCAGGCTGCCAACAGTCGCAAGCAAATAGAAACTTTCTGGTACAACCAAGCCGGAAAGGAAACTCTGACCAAGATAATTAAAGGTAACGACCAATGAGTGTGACCTGGGTATTACCCCGAAAGTTAGCCGAGTTGACTGGCTACACTGAGAAAGCCATTCAAGACAAGATATCCAACGGTGTTTTCCCCGAAGGAACCGTCTGGAAAAAAGCACCAGATGGAAGACGTTTACTAAATGGGAAGGAGTACGATAAGTGGGTAGAAAGCCAACCAATAACAATGTAATGCCAACCGGCGTTGAAGTTCATGGCAGTTCGCTTCGGGTTGTATTTCTTTACCGCCGGAAGCGTTACAGAGAGTCACTAGGACTTCCACCAACAAAGGCTAACATCAAATTTGCAGCCGGAAAGATAGCCACAATAAAGCATGAAATTAAAATGGGGACTTTTAATTAT
>NZ_JAKRFQ010000616.1 GCF_022347985.1 Photobacterium sp. OFAV2-7 | reverse complement strand
CCGTATGCGGAAAGTGCCGATACGATACCACTGGCTGCGAAACACACCATGGTTTGCAGGAAGTTCAGCAGTCCTGCAGCCGTTGCACTGCAGTTCTTAAAGTCTTCCAGTGCTTTGCTGATAATGATTGGGTAGATAGCACCATTAGCCACTGCCAGCAGACAGAATGGGACTAAGATAGGCCAGATAGTTGTAGGCTCAGTGTTGACCGAAATCAGGAACATAACGGTAACGCTGGTAATGAACAGCTTCAGGATCCAAGGAAGAAGCTGCTGGCTGTCGAACTTATTCAGTAATGTGCGGCAGCCATAACCACCGATAATAAAGGCAACAGTCTGAGGCGCATAACTTAAGCCGATGTCTGAACCTGAGTAGCCCATCTCTGACATGACAAAAGGTGAGCCTGTCAGGTAGGCAAAGAAAGCCGCAGAACAGGCTGCAAAAATCATCATGTTACCAATGAATTTTTTTGAGCTAAGGATTTGCTGGTAATCTCGACGTAGCTGAACACTGATCTTTTCCTGTTTCTTTTCTAAATTAGCGCTTTCAGGTTCTTTAAGTGTCATAATGGACAAAACTGCCCCAAAACCAACCAGTGCGACAAAGATGCTGCGCCAGCCAAACTGGTGCTCAAGTAATGCACCAGCAAGCGGAGCAAGAGCAGGAGATAATGCCACAAGAGGCATAATGGTTGCAAAGACACGCTCCGACACTTTTCCTTCGTAGCGATCCACAACTACAGCCTGCCAGATAACCGTTGCACTACAAGCACCTAGCGCCTGTGCAAAGCGGGCGACCAGCAAGAATTCGACGCTCGGGGCGAAAGCACAAAGTACAGATGCAAGACTGAATAAAATCATTCCTCCCATCAGAACTTTAATGCGGCCGACACGATCGGAGAGCGGCCCGTAAATAAGTTGCCCTAAAGCCATACCAAGTAGGAAAATACTTAATGATAAACCTATAAGTGACTGTGATGTATTGAAATCTGACCGCATTATTTCAAAAGCAGGCAGGTACATGTCAGTTGCAAGAAAACCTAGCATACTTAGACATGCAAACCAGAATATGGTGATTTTTGAAGGTTGTTTGTTCATAAAAGAAGGCTTTATCTGTATTACATTTGCGGCCAGTTTAATCTTGCTTTGTTTCTCTGTGAAACGGTAATATTTAAACACTGCTTTCAAAAAATTTGATTTGATATGTTTTCATACAATGATTTGCAAGTTATTGATGTTGTTGCCAGAAGAGGCAGTTTTTCGGCTGCGGCGGATGAGTTGCATAAGGTTCCAAGTGCAATCAGTTACACGGTAAGGCTAATAGAAGAGCGTCTTGCTGTTGATTTATTTGTTAGGTTACACCGGCAAGTACAGTTGACGCCTGCCGGTGAGTATTTTGTCGAAGAGGCGCGAGCTCTGCTAAAACGGATGGAACAGATAAAATCGCAAACCCAGCGTGTTGCCAATGGTTGGTCCCAGAGTGTATCGGTTGCCCTCGATACTGTAGTGAGGGAAAGCCGGGTGAATACCCTGGTGCGTGATTTCTACCGTGAGTTTCCCGACGTTGAGCTGCATTTGTCAATGGAGGTCTTTAACGGTGTATGGGATGCCTTGTCAGATGGACGTGCGGACTTGGTAATTGGTGCAACAGCTGCTGTACCTGTTAGCGGCTCGTTTGATTACCGGGACATGGGAACCCTGTATTGGAAATTTGTGATCGCTCCTGATCACCCGTTGGCTGCAGCTGATTATGACATCGAGCCCGATGAGCTGGTGAGATACCCGGCAATCTGTATAGAAGATACGGCAAGAGTGCTGCCTAAACGTGTCACCTGGGTTATGGACAACCAACGCCGTCTAATGGTGCCAAATTGGTATAGTGCAATTCAGTGTCTGAAAGCGGGGTTGGGGATCGGCGTTGTGCCGGAGCACATGGCTCTGCCGAGAATTGAGACTGGTGAGCTGGTGGAAAAACAGCTGGCAACCAAGCCTGCGGTGAGCCCGTGTTGCTTGGCCTGGAATAAGGAGAGCCGTAACCCGGCGATTGACTGGTTGCTGGAGTACTTGGGTGACAGCGAGCAGCTTCACCGTGAATGGATGAGATGAACACGGGAAATAGCTCGCTGCAAATGGTTTGCCGAGATTGCGAGCTTCAATCGAACATTATTTATCTGCAGGTTCAGTCTGCTCACTGTCAGTTGACTGAGGCTGGGCTTCTGGTGTCTCGGGCATCGCTTCTTGCTGCTGGGCTGCTTCCGCTTCCATCTTTGCGCGTTCTGCCTTAGAGATATAGCGAGGCTTGTTGCTGCGATGAAGCTTGGCATTTTTCTTCTTTAGCTTCTTTTTCAGTACTTCGTTGATTTTTTTCTTGCGGTTCATCGTATCGGTGCCTGCTTGTCAAAGTAAGGCGGTGATTGTAGCGGTATCGAGATTGAAGACAAGTACTATCTTGGCTTTTATCAGTAACAGATAGGGTTGACTTCACTTCATCCTCGTAATTGTGGTGAGGGAAAAAGAAAGGTTAAGTGCTAACAAATCAGCCCCGGTATATCGGGGCTGGACGGTTTTCTGATAAGGGTGAGTAAGACTACTTGGGAAGCGTATCTTTCAGGGTCTGGTAACCTGCCCAAATTCGAGTAGCTGTAGTGATCCAGCAGAGCGTACCGAATATCCAGGCAATAACAGCAAAATGCTGGGGAAGGAGACAGAACAGGACAAAACAGCCAATGGTTTCGGTGCCTTCTGTCAGTCCTCCGATATAGTAAAGAGATTTCTGTTTATAAACAGGGCTTTCAATATTTCGCTTGCTGGCCATAATGGCGAATGCGAGGAAGCTCGAACCGGTTCCGATGAACGAAAAAATCAAAAAAGCCCCCGCAACGGCATTGGCTTCTGGATTAGCAAGAACGAAGCCGAATGGCACCATCGAATAAAACAGAAAATCGAGGGTAATATCCAGAAAACCGCCGCAATCGGAAATCCCTTGCCGCCGGGCGACGGCACCGTCAAGCCCGTCAAATATTCTGTTGAGCAGGATAAATGTCAGCGCCCAGTAGTATTCCTGCAGCATCAAAGAAGGCAGTGCCATCAGGCCGAGAATAAAGCCTGCAATGGTGATTTGGTTGGCTGTGATCCCCAGTTTGTCCGGTAGGGCAGAAAAGGTTTGTAGTGGCCATCGAATGACCTTGATGGCATAGCGGTCTAACATAGTGTTTCTCTT
>NZ_JAKRFQ010000615.1 GCF_022347985.1 Photobacterium sp. OFAV2-7 | reverse complement strand
CGCTCTGTGAGTTCCAGATCAACATCAATATCTGGATACATAGCCAGGAAGTCTGGTATCAGTGGCAAGATGACAGACTCACCAAATCCAACCGTCATACTGACTCTCAGCCGTCCTTTCGGACTTTGCTGTAAATCGTTAACGGCCCGCTTCGCCTCATCAAGCTCGGCAACGATGCGCTGCGAATAGTCATAGTAACGCTGGCCTGCCTCGGTGAGCCCCAGGTTACGGGTGGTACGATTTAGCAACCTCACACCTAGCTCTTGCTCTAACGTCGCTATTTGGCGAGATATCGATGAAGGCTGCACATCGAAAACTCGGCTGGCCTCTGAAATACTGCCTGTTTCTACCACGCAGTTGAAATATTGCAATCGAGTAATCATGTTAAGCCTCGAGATTAAAACTGATGTGCTCATTAAACCACCTTTGCACAAAAGACAAAAGTGTATTTACCATTGTCATATTGTTAGCCATAAGAGCAATAATTATGATGACAACCACTTAAACACTAGGTTTCAAAAGGAACGCATTATGAAAGCAATGGTCATTAAATCCCTGGGTAACAACGATGTTTTTCAGCAGGTTGAGCGGGAGAATCCACAGGTCAAGGCTGGACATTTGGTTATTGCAGTAAAGGCAACAAGTGTTAACCCACTTGATACCATGTTGCGCTCGACCGAGACTCCTTGGTCAGCAAACCTACCGGAAATCTTACATGGTGATGTTGCTGGCGTTGTTATGGAGGTAGGTGACAGCGTAACCAAATTCAAGGTTGGCGACGAAGTTTATGGCTGTGCCGGTGGCATTGCGGGAACAGACGGCGCCCTTGCCGAGTATATGTTGGTCGACGCAGATTTAATGGCACTAAAACCCTCCACTCTGAGCATGCGTGAAGCGGCTGCGCTTCCACTGGTATCTATTACTGCCTGGGAAGCCTTGGTCGATAAGCTAAAAGTTCAGCCGGGAGAAAACGTACTTATCCATGGTGCTACAGGCGGTGTCGGGCATATTGCTATTCAGCTAGCCAAGCACCTTGGTGCAACGGTTACCGCCACAACATTACCACGCAACCTTAAAACGGCAGCAACATTGGGGGCCGACAACTTGGTGAACGTGACGGAGCAAGATGTCCATAGCTACGTCTCCCAATATACTGGCGGCAATGGATTTGATGCTGTTTTTGACACAATTGCAGGCGAGAATATTCAACGCAGCTTCGAGGCCGCCCGATATAACGGTTCAGTTGCCACCACGTTGCCAATCAATGATGTGCTGCAGGTTGCCCTCAAAAGCTTGAGCTTTCACAGCGTGCTAATGCTTATCCCTCTTGTACATGGGCTTAACCGCCGTTCACACGGTGAAATCCTAACTCAGGTAGCCGAGCTGGTCGATAAGGGAGCAATTAAACCACTGATTGATGAGTCTCGACATCCAATTTGGGAGGTATCAGCAGCCCATCAACGTCTGGAGTCTGGCCAGGCGGTCGGAAAAGTTGTGCTAACGGTGTAAGCTCAGTATCCGAAAGGCTGTCACACTTGTATGCCAGCCTTCTTGTATGCCAACTTAGATAACTGTAATTTTCAGTACCGTATTTCAGACGTCTCAGAGTTAACACATTTCTTCTCTTCCAGGCTCCCTACACTGAATTAAAGAGCAACAGCTGGGCCGGTAAGATGGAAGACAAAGTACTCATCGCAGACACTAAAGATATTTTAGATGCGTTTGTTGATAACGGATTGCATAAAGAATTCGCGATTTATTGCCAATTCCCCCACAGCAATAAAGTGCTGCACGATATCCGGATCCGTGAAGTTCGCTCTATTGAATTCAACGACGGTTTCAGGTTGCAAAGAAAATAGACAAGAAAAACCTCTTATTCCAGATAAGAGGTTTTGAATAATCACACTACAAAGATATTGCTATATGAGTTATTAACTGGCCTCATGACTCACTTCAAGATCGGATGCAAACTGGCTCTTTGTTCTATTAGCATAAGCAACCAGTGAAAGCATTACCGGCACCTCAACGAGTACACCCACAACGGTTGCCAATGCTGCACCAGAGTGAATGCCAAACAAACTGATTGCCACAGCAACAGCCAGCTCAAAGAAGTTAGACGCTCCAATCATGCTGCCAGGTGCGGCAACACAGTGTGGTTGTTTCCACTTCTTCATCCAAACGTAGGTCACTGCAAAAATAAGATACGTCTGGATGAGCAATGGAATTGCAATCAATACAATATCAACTGGATTATCTAAAATAGTCTGCGCCTGAAAACCAAATAGCAGAATAACTGTGCCTACCAAACCCATAATTGAAAGCGGCTTCATTGTAGCAGAGAGCTTATCCAGCTTAGCCTTGTTGCGAACAAACTGGCGTGTTAGTGCGCCTGCAATGAGCGGAATAACCACAAACAAGCTTACCGATAGCAGTAATGTATCCCAAGGAACAGTGACATCGGTTACTCCCAGCAAGAATGCAGCAATCGGTGCGAAAGCAACCACCATGATCAAATCATTAATCGCAACCTGGGCAACCGTATAGTTTGCATCACCTTTCGTTAGCTGGCTCCAGACAAACACCATCGCAGTACAAGGTGCTACACCAAGCAAAATCATACCAGCAATGTACTCTTCACCTAATGATGGCGAAATCCAGTCACCAAATACATAGCGCATAAACAACATCGCAAGCAAAGCCATAGTGAAAGGCTTGATCAACCAGTTGACAGCAATTGTGATGATCAGCCCTTTTGGCCGGCGGTGGATATCACGAACGGCCTTGAAATCAACCTGCATCATCATCGGATAGATCATCAGCCAAATAAGCACAGCAATAACCATGTTTATCTGAGCGTACTGTAACCCACCCAAAAAAGAGAAAACGCCAGGGAACAGCGAACCACCAACCAGGCCTGCTAGCATGCCAAGCCCGACCCATATACTTAGAAAACGTTCAAAAATACCCATGCTTTCATTACTCGCATAGTTAATCGTCGATTGACGATATATTATTGTTAAAAAAAGGCCATTAGCGATGGCCAACCTCTGTATACCCAAGCTACCTCAAGATGCTCGTTTCAGCGAGAGTTACTTGGCTTGTAGGCTAGGCACCGATTTGAAAATCTAGTGGTTCTAAATTGATAATCGGTAACAACGCATAGAAGCCAAGTAAACTCGCCCTTTGGGAGTGAGCCAGCGTGCCCATTTCTATGTCAAATAACGTTGAAAGG
>NZ_JAKRFQ010000614.1 GCF_022347985.1 Photobacterium sp. OFAV2-7 | reverse complement strand
TCTCCAGAGGCTCCTCCAACAACAGTCCATACCATAATGTCAACTCAAGGAATTAACATTGCGGTGCCTGAAAGATTTACAACTTAATAACAGAAAGATTCTGGTTAGTTAAACTGCTTACTTCTTCGGCGGGCGGATACAATAACGTATCTTGCCACTCTCCTGCTGTCTTCATCGGAACTCATTTTCGGGCGACATACTAAATGATAAAAATGTGATTGTCTGCAAAAAAATCGCACAAAACGATAAAATTTTCATAGCAATGCAGCTAAATCATTTTTATTGCGTATGGAGTCGGATGTGAATACGCTATTTAACGCTCAATTTGCGCCCAGCTCAGAGGGGAAAATGTTGCAGTGTTATTTTTTTATGCTCACCTATACTATTTTGTAGGCAGCTGGTGACGGAGAAAATATAGAATAAATTGAAATTAAAAACTGATTTTAATTGCCAGTTGATATATTAGAAAAGTGTTTCCCGCCTATTTTTTCTGCTAACCCATTGATGTGACAAAGCTAGCATAGAATCTGATCGTTGTTGCTTAAATTTGAAACAAAAGTAGCCTGCTGGAATTATTTAGGTTTCTGAACGTTAATTATTCATAGCAAGTCAATTTTTTGACGTTGCGGTCATAACAATTCTTATAAAGGTTCAGTTATTCATCAACAAGGAGTGTTTCACCGCAGCATACAGAGTTTTTGTATGTACTTATGACACTAGTAGTAAGGTGAATTTGTGATTTGGGTTAGTTGCAGTCATTACGACAAAATGGCAGATGCCAGAGAAAATCTTAAGCTATCACATAACGTCGTTGATGTTTCGCCTTTTGAGTTACTTTCGACAATGACCGGACAGGAGCTAATTTTCCTTGAGGTTGTTGATTCAACATCGGAAGGTTTTGAGTTATTGCGATCTATCAAGAATCGTTTTCCGCTAGCAAAGGTTGTTATTGTTTATCATAGCCTGGATGCCAACCTGGCGCTGAATGTGCTTCGGGCTGGTGGCGAAGATGTGATTGAAGCCAGTGCAACAAGACAGGAGCTCGACGAGTGCTTCAGTCGTTTGCATACTCATCAGGTGGAAGCGGATGCTGATACGGGGTTTGAGCACCGGGAGTTGTCGATACGGCCCGCGCTCAAGATAATCGATGAAAATATTAGTGCTCCGCTACGTGAAGAAGACTTGGCGAATGCCTGCCATTATTCACCTACGTACTTTTCACGCCTGTTCCATAGCATAATGGGTGTCACGCTCAAGCAATACATTATTAAGAAGCGGTTGGATCTTGCCTGCGGGCTGCTTAGCTCAGATCGGGAGAAAATTTCCCAGGTTGCAAACTCGGCTGGCTTTAAGGACGTTTCCTATTTTTCCCGTGTTTTTAAGAAGCATATGGGATGCTCACCGGGTGAATTCAGAATGAGAAAACACAATTTAAATACTTAGCGTGAGTTCTAGAAGAGAGGCATCGTTGTGTTTTTCAATATATTTGTGTGCTAAAGGTATCAAGTTAGCAGAAATCTGCCGATAACAGACTACATACGATTATCATGCCTGTATATTATCAGCTCGCATGAACAATATTAGACTATATTGATTGCATATGGACTTAAGCAAGCTGCATATTTTTCAGGTCATGCGCAGTTTTGCTCAGACAATCAGTAGTTAACAGTATCAGCAGATAGAATGACATCTTTTCACGATATTTTAGGCACAGACAGCAACACTTCAAGCGCTGATATAAAGCGCCGTTATAAACTACTATCTAGCCGTCTTCACCCCGATAAAGGTGGCTCAAAGGCAATTATGCAATTGCTTGTCCAGGCTTATGAGAAAATAGGGCAGGGCAAGGGGCATGAAGAAGCTGTCCGTACGGTTCATTCCAAGAATACGACGTCGGAAGCGGACAAGCAGAAATTGCAGCAACTTGAACGCGACTGTCAGGCTCTTAAAAGGATTAATGAAGAGCTTGACCGTCAGCTTAAACTCGAGCAGCAGAAAAGCAAATTATTAGCCGAGGAAAGTGAGCGTTATATGGGGGCCTCGGAAGAAGAGTTGAAGTGGCTACGCCGGGAAAATAAGCGCCTTTCTAACCAGCTTGAAGAAGCACGCCGCAAACTGAGTGATACAACCCGGACCGTAACGAACGTGCCGCCGAAGACTTCAACGGTCTCACCTCTATCTCCCTTGAGTGAAATCTCACCTAAAGTTATCAACCAAATTAAGGCAATAGGTAGCTTTAATCTCCGTCGCTTTGGTTTGATGCTGATGATGCCTCTGGTTATCGCAGGTTTGCTGTTTACCCTGGGTAAAGAGCCTTTGCTGGCATTGATGGCACTGTTTGAAGAGCCACAACCAGAACCAGAAGTGAAGGTGACGATTATCAATAGCAACCCAGCCGATGAACTTCAGTTACAAGATCAGTCCGAGATAATGACGGTGAGTACAGTTCCCGCGAAGCCTGTACCTGTCCCACGTATTCAGGTGGATAGTTCAGTTGGTGTATGGCACCTGCGATTTTTTGCAGAGAACAACCGCCCTTATATTTCAGTTCGAAGCGAAAAGGGCTCATACATTGTTAAGAGCTGTGAGACAAAATTTCAGTATTACCGAAACTCGAATCTACGTGCAGGCAGAATGGCGGCAAACCTGATCTTTGACAGAAAAGATCGCCACTTCCTTGTCTATAACATTCCCTATGGTAATGGTTCATTTGCCGGGAACTGGGCGGAAAGCAAAAGTTTGTTGATTAACGGAGAGTACTTTCCGAATGACGGTTTTTCCGTTGCGTATCAAGAGCTAGAGCTGTTGTGCATGCGGTAAATAAGGTAAAGCCTCTCAGCACTGACCTGGATTATTAGGCACAAGCTGAGAGGCTTTCGTTTATCGATATTTTCTTGTTAGTAATTAGGCTTCAACGAGCTTTCCGTCACCCAGTGGTTTCTTGATGACTGCAAGTCGATATGCTGCTGGTACGAAATAGAACGAGACGATGGTCGTTAGAAGTGTACCGCCCGCAATGGCGACCGCAAACGGTGGCCAGAATCCGCCACCAGCCAGAATCAATGGCATGAAGCCACCAATTGTGGTGATGGTGGTAGAGGTGATGTGGCGGGTACAACTCATCACTGCGACCAGAATAGCATCGGTATCACCTTGCAAGGCTTTCGGGCTGGCTTTGAGTTCGGCAAGAATCACAATAGCGGCATTGATTGCCAACCCGACAAGGCCGAGCAG
>NZ_JAKRFQ010000613.1 GCF_022347985.1 Photobacterium sp. OFAV2-7 | reverse complement strand
TATAAGATGCGCCTTCAATCATATCGACAGCTACGAGTGTTCCTCGTTTAATATCTTCTTCTATCCAGTGTTTGGGTAACCGGCCAAAGCATAGGCCGTCTTTGATTAGGTTATAGGCTGAATTGAGGTTGCTTGCCGTCCAGCGGTTTGTCGGAGATAGCCAGCCAAAGGTTATATCTCTCGGACCGGAATCCCTCACGACGACCTGAGTGCCTTCTTCGAGATCTTCGGCTGTGATTCTTCGCCTAAGGGTATTGAGGAAATAATCTTGGCTGCAAACCATAACAAACTCGATGTCGATGATTCTGTCGCTCAGAAACCCCGGAGGAGGCGTCATACCTATTGCCAAATCTGTTGTTTTTTCAAGTAGGTAATCGTTGACTCCGGACATCACCTCTTCGCGCAGTTCGATTCGGGTTCCCGACTTTAACTGGTTAAATTGGCTTAGTACTTTGTTTGTGATCTCCTGGGGAAAAGAAGTATCGACGACCAGTCTGATTGTCGCTTCGGCACCATTGCCAAGCAAAGAAGCCAGCGCTTCAGTATTTGCAAGGTGTCGTAGAAGTATGCCTGCACGATCAGCCAGGATCTCCCCGTTTTCGTTAAGCGTTGTGGCTCTTCCTTTTTTCATCAGTAGCTGAATGTCTAGTGCCTCTTGCAGCTCTTTTAGCATATAGCTGATGGTCGATTGGCTCTTGCCCAGCTTTTCGGCTGCTATGGATACGGAGCCATATCTCTGCAGAGCACAAAGCGACTCCCATTGTTCAATTGATGTTTTCATATTTAACCCATCTAGATTTTCGATGTTATCCATCTCTCTGACTGGTATTCCTATCGATACAGTCAATACGGAAATTATACTCATGATGGTTGAAGCTTTATCAAGCTATTTATCAACTTAATTAGGAGTATGAAAATGTTCAGGAAAATAGGAACAGTAGTTTTTTCACTGGTAGTGACAGCGAATGTCTTTGCTCAGGAACCAGTTTGGGATGGCAATAAAGTTATTCTGGAATCACAGAAGCTAGCGAGCGATGTTTTTGCCGTTATCCCGTCGGATGCCGGGGAGAAAGCACCGAATGGCTATCCTATTGCCACAACTGGCGGTTTTGTTATCGGTAATGACGGGGTGCTTGTTGTCGAGTCGATGCTGAATGAAAGGTTGGCAAAGCAGGTTATTTCCCTGGTAAAAAAAGAAACTAGTAAGCCAATTAAGTATGTTGTAAATACCAGTGCGCATGGCGATCACTCCTACGGTAACTACGTATTTCCAGATAGTGTTGCAGTTATCCAGCATGTTAACGCCAAGCAGTATATTGATAGCCATTTCAAGCAAGATACCGAGTTCATGATGCAATATTTTGGCAAGGGACGCGGTATTGAAGAGGTTGTACCAAGAACCGGGGATGTGCTGATACCGAAAGACGGCAAGATAGCCATCGATCTGGGTGGTAAGACTGTTGAAATTCAGGACTATGGCTTTGCTCAGACAGGCGGTGATCTATTCGTTTCTGTACCGGCAGATAATGTTATTTGGACCGGTAACCCGGTTGTATCGACCGATCCTGCTTTTCCATGGCTTCTGGATGGCCACCTGGTCGAAACACTGGCAACCATGCGTTATGTCTATGGCCTTACTGATGCAAAAACGGTGGTTGTTCCGGGGCACGGGCCTGTCACTGACCGTTCGGCAATCAAATGGCATGTGGATTATTTAAGTGCAGTGCGGGATGCGGTGAAAGGTGCGATAGCTAAAGGTATGTCACTTGAAGAGACCGTGGCAGCTGTTCAGTTGCCGGAATATCAGGGTTATGCACTTCATGGTTGGGTTCATTCTGGCCTGAATGTACCGGCTGCGTATAAAGATCTATCAGGAAAGCACTAACAGCAGATGTCTGTCTGTTAACGCTGGTGGTACTGGCTGGATGACAGTCAGTATCACCGGAATGAAAGGAAGATGTATGAACGGTATCAAAGCCTCGCTAATAAAACACCCGCTCAGGTACATGACATTAGCGCTCTCTGCGGCGCTATTGATAGGTTGTGAGCAAACTTCATTGCTTAGCTCTGCAGCGAGTAATGAAGCGGCACCGCTGACAGCGGACCTAATAGTAAAAGATGCAAAAATAACGACTTTGGATGAGAGCAACCCGAGCGCGCAAGCTATTGCCATTAAAGATGGTGTGATCATTCGAGTTGGCAATAACCAAGACGTAGAGACTCTCAGGGGCGAGACGACCGAGGTAGTCAACGCCCAAAACCGAAGAATGATCCCGGGCCTTATCGATTCGCACTCCCACTTCTTGAGAAGTGGTTTGGCTTATACCAGAGAGCTTAGATGGGATGGTGTCCCTGATCTTGAAACTGGTCTGAAAATGATTGCCGAGCAGGCGAAAAGAACCCCTGATGGGGAGTGGGTAAGAGTGATTGGTGGCTGGACACCATGGCAGTTTAAGGAGCAAAGACTGCCGACAGTGGAAGAGCTGAATGAAGCTGCACCAGATACCCCATTGTATATGCAGTACTTTTATAGTGTAGGTATCTTGAACAAGAAAGGGATGGAGTTGCTTGGTATAGACAAGTCAATACCCGATCCCAAGGGAGGAAAGTTTGTCCGTGATGCAAACGGCAATCCGACTGGTTTGATGCTGGCGCAGCCGCATCCGGGCATTTTTTATGGAAAAATAGCAGCCCTGCCAGAAACAACGCCGGATATTGAAGCGAACTCAACAATTCACTTGTTTCATGAATTGGCTCGGTTTGGCCTGACTTCTGTGATTGATGCGGGGGGAGGTGGCTTTGGTTATCCCGATGAGTACGGAACTGCTGAAAAGCTGGCAATCGACGGTAAGCTGCCTTTGAGAACATCTTTTTACCTGTTTGCCCAAAACCCAGGAAAAGAACTTGCTGACTATCAGGCATGGACAAAGGCAAATAAAGCAGGGACGAATACGGACTCGACCAAGAGTCACGGTTTCGAAATCGATGGTGGCGGGGAGTATCTGCTCTGGAAGGTCGGAGACTTCGAAAACTTCCGTGCAGGGCGCCCTGAGCTCGATGCCGATATGGAGCAAGATCTGACGCCAATCATTGAACTCTTAATCGATCGCAGGTGGCCGTTTAGGATTCACTCAACCTATGATGAATCAATTACCAGAGTGCTGGATGTAATCGAGGAAGTTACCGCTCGTAAACCTTTGCGGGGGCTACGCTGGTCGATAGAACATGCCGAAA
>NZ_JAKRFQ010000063.1 GCF_022347985.1 Photobacterium sp. OFAV2-7 | reverse complement strand
TGAGGGGTTATTTCCAGGTCGTGCTCAGAGTTAGATACACTAAATACAAAAATTATTTAAACGTAGAACGAGGCACTTATGTCATCTGAAGAAAGAAGTTATCAGGAGCTGCACCGCCCTGCCTCTGACTTCTCAAGTCGCTCTGACTATCTTGATCATGAGCTGAAAATCATGAAGCCACGCCGCTTCGGCCTTAACCTGCCGGGTCGTGACTTCCGTTTTGAGCTAGAAGATTTAGTCCCAGCCCTGGCCGGTACTATCGGTATTATCGCAATGTACTCAGCGGTAATGATGTCTTGGGCCGACGGCCTGACTCAAGCCTGGGATCACATCAACCTGGGTAAAGAGTTCGCTATCGAAGTTGCTCGTGTAGAGATGCTGCTTCCTGCGCTTCTTTTCTGTGTCTTAGCATCCGGATTTATCAACCCCCGCGCCAACCTGGCCGGTAACCACGGTCCGATGATCCCACTTATCGGTGCTATCGCCCTGGCCGGTGCCCACCCTCTTGCTCTTGCTATCCTTCTTGGTGTCTTCGGTCTTCTGCTTAGTTACTTCAAAGGCGGTTCCAAACTAGTGAACCTAACCTCCGAGGGTACTGCCGGCGGCCTGCTCATCTTCCTTGGCTTTACCGGTACCATGAGCCAGATCGGCTCAATCCAGACCTGGGCAACCGGCCTGCAGTCTGCAGATGTTGCAGCGGGCAGCATGGGTTATGTCGGCCTGATCGTACTGGCTGTCAACATTGTTCTTTACGCTTACCTGGCGCGCATCAACAAGCGCTGGCTGGCGATTCCGGCTTGTGCCGTTACCGGCCTGCTTGTTGCTCTTGTTCTGGGTGCAGGCTTCGACCTTAAGTTCGAAACTGAAATGGGTCTGCCGAACCTGAACCCTGTATACTGGTGGGGCAGCACAGAAGAAGGCTGGATGCTAGGTCTGCCAACGATACAACACTTCATTGCATCTCTGCCATTTGCCATCCTGGCTGTTGCCATGTGGTCTCCGGACTTCCTTGGCCACCGTATTTTCCAGGAACTGAACTACCCACGCGGTACTGACAAAGTACTGATGGATGTTGATGACACGATGACTATGTGTTCTATCCGCCAGATGGTTGGTACGGCACTGGGTGGTGGTAACATCACATCATCTTGGGGTACCTACATGATCCCGGCGGCTATCGCGAAACGCCCAATCCCTGGCGGTGCGATTATCCTGGGTCTTCTGGTTATGTTCATTGCCATCCTTGGCTTCCCAATGGACGTGGCAGTATGGCCACCAGTAATGCGCGTTGCTCTTCTAGTAGGCGTATTCCTGCCACTGCTTGAAGCAGGTGTGCAGATGGTTAAAGAAACAAAAGATTCACAATCTGCTGGTATCTGTATCTTTGCATCAGCAGTTGTTAACCCGGTTCTTGCATGGGCACTGACTATGCTACTGGATAACAACGGCCTTATCGGTGATAAAGAACGTGCATCTAAGCTATCTTTCGCAGACAAAGTTATCATCCCTGGCGGTGTGTTGATTGTCTGTCTGATTGCGATGCTGGCAGTAGGTATGCTTGAAAGCAAATACGGCATTCCGGCATTACTATAATGAAATTTGGGGCAGTATGTTATGCTGCCCCTGCTTTACTCAGGTAGTCATAACTAGCGTTAATACGAATAATGAAATCATCACGATACACCAATCGATTTGATTATCCGTATTATTGTTAATAAAAGTGTACTGTGCACCATCAACCGGTGGTGATGAGCTCAACGGCGATTAAACCAGTACGTGTTTTTTCTACTAAAAAGGTAGGTATGTCATGGCAGAGCAATTTGCTAAAGCTTGGGAAGGTTTCGCTGCAGGCGAATGGCAGAACGAAGTAAACGTTCGCGACTTCATCCAGAAAAACTACGCACCGTATGAAGGTGATGAGTCTTTCCTAGTATCTGAAGGTACTGAAGCGACTAACAAGCTTTGGGATCAGGTTATGGAAGGTATCAAGCAGGAAAACAGCACTCACGCTCCTGTTGACTTCGATACTTCTGTTATCTCTACCATCACTGCTCACGACGCAGGTTACATTAACAAAGATCTAGAGACTATCGTAGGTCTTCAGACTGAAGCACCACTTAAGCGTGCAATCATCCCTAACGGTGGTATCCGTATGGTTGAGGGTTCGTGCAAAGTATACGGTCGTGAACTAGATCCAATGGTATCTAAGATTTACTCTGAGTACCGTAAGACGCACAACCAGGGCGTTTTCGATATCTACACACCTGATATCATGAAATGTCGTAAGTCTGGTGTTCTGACTGGTCTTCCAGATGCATACGGCCGTGGTCGTATCATCGGTGACTACCGTCGTGTAGCACTATACGGTATCGACTTCCTAATGAAGGACAAGTTCGCTCAGTTCTCTTCTCTACAAGAGAAATTCGAGAACGGCGAAGACCTACAGATGACTATGCAGCTTCGCGAAGAAATCGCTGAGCAGCACCGTGCGCTAGGCCAGATCAAAGAAATGGCTGCGAAATACGGTTTCGACATCTCTCGTCCTGCAGAAACTGCACAAGAAGCTATTCAGTGGACTTACTTCGGCTACCTAGCTGCTGTTAAGTCTCAGAACGGTGCTGCAATGTCTCTGGGCCGTACATCTACGTTCCTGGATATCTTCATCGAGCGTGATATCGCTGCTGGCAAGATCACTGAAGAACAAGCTCAGGAAATGATCGACCACTTCGTAATGAAGCTACGTATGGTTCGCTTCCTACGTACGCCTGAGTACGATGAGCTATTCTCTGGCGACCCAATCTGGGCAACAGAGTCAATGGGTGGTATGAGCCTTGACGGTCGTACGCTGGTAACACGTACTAACTTCCGTTTCCTAAACAGCCTGTACACTATGGGTCCTTCTCCAGAGCCAAACATCACTGTACTTTGGTCTGAACAGCTACCTGAAGGCTTCAAGAAGTTCTGTGCGAAAGTATCTATCGATACTTCTTCTATCCAGTACGAAAACGACGACCTGATGCGTCCTGACATGAACTCTGATGACTACGCGATCGCTTGTTGTGTATCGCCAATGGTTGTTGGTAAGCAAATGCAGTTCTTCGGCGCACGTGCTAACCTGGCGAAAACTATGCTTTACACCATCAACGGTGGTGTGGATGAGAAGCTGAAAATCCAGGTTGGTCCTAAGATGGACAAGATCACTGATGAAGTGCTGAGCTATGACGATCTTATGGAGCGCATGGATCACTTCATGGACTGGCTGGCTAAGCAGTACGTGACTGCACTAAACAGCATCCACTTCATGCACGACAAGTACAGCTACGAAGCTTCACTAATGGCTCTTCATGACCGTGATGTTATTCGTACGATGGCTTGTGGTATTGCTGGTCTGTCTGTTGCTGCTGACTCACTGTCTGCAATCAAATACGCAACTGTTAAGCCAGTTCGTGACGAAGACGGTATCGCGATCGATTTCGAAATCGAAGGCGATTATCCTAAGTTCGGTAACAACGACGCACGCGTTGATGACATCGCTTGTGAACTTGTTACAACCTTCATGAACAAGATCCGTAAGCTTAAGACTTACCGTGATGCAATCCCAACTCAGTCTATCCTGACTATCACATCTAACGTGGTATACGGTAAGAAGACTGGTACTACACCTGACGGCCGTAAAGCTGGTGCTCCTTTCGCACCGGGTGCTAACCCAATGCACGGTCGTGACGAAAAAGGTGCGGTAGCCTCTCTGACTTCTGTTGGTAAACTGCCGTTCGCTGATGCGAAAGATGGTATCTCTTACACTTTCTCTATCGTTCCTAACGCGCTAGGTAAAGAAGCTGAGACTCAGAAAGCTAACCTTGCAGGCCTGATGGATGGTTACTTCCACCACGAAGCCGGCATCGAAGGCGGTCAGCACCTGAACGTTAACGTTCTTAACCGCGAAACTCTAGAAGACGCAGTTAAGCACCCAGAGAAGTACCCACAGCTAACTATCCGTGTATCGGGCTACGCTGTGCGTTTCAACTCTCTGACTGCAGAACAGCAGAAAGACGTTATCGCGCGTACTTTCACTGAATCTCTATAATTGAGAGCCAGTCTGACTCACCTGCTAGTTCACTAGCCGGTAAGTGTTAAAAAACCGACCTTAGGGTCGGTTTTTTTATGCCTTCGAAAAACTAGACTCCAAGAGCCTGCTAAGTTAAGCAGTGACAGTCGACATAGACCAGCAAGGGCTACTACACCAACCGACGCTCACCGGACTAAACCTTAACCGGACTAAACCTTAAAATGCTGTAGCTGATGGGCGAGCTCTTCCGAGGCTTCGGCCAGTGCCTGGCTCTGGGTCGCCAGGTGCTGCGCGGCCGCATTCACTTCATTAGCAGATAAATGAATACAGCTGACATTACCATTGATATCTTCCGACACCGTGCCCTGCTGATCCGCAGCAGCCGCGATCTGGGCCACCCGATCCGTGGACTGATACAATGCATCAAGCATATGCTTCAGCTCGCGCTGGCTGTCTTGAGCATTCTCGACGCTGTTCCGGCTACTATTATGGCTCGCCTTCATCGCCGTCGCCGCCTCCAGCGCTCCGCGCGTCAGCCCGTCAACCGTCACCTGGATTTCCTCAGTCGATTTCTGTGTACGCTGAGCAAGATTACGCACTTCGTCGGCCACGACGGCAAACCCCCGCCCTTGCTCACCGGCACGTGCCGCCTCAATCGCCGCATTCAGAGCCAGAAGATTAGTCTGTTCAGAAATTCCCTTGATTACCTCGGCCACCTCGCTGATCTGAAGAACGCCCTGCTTAAGCTCCTCCACCCGCTTGTCGGCCTCAGCGATTTGGCTGGCAACCTGCTGGATATTCTGGGTAGTATCCTCCAACCGTTCACTGCTGGCAGTTGCCTTACGGGACATGTCCTTGGTCATGATGGCCGTTTGCTCTGCATTTAGCGCCACATCGGTAACCGTCGCCGTCATTTCATTCATAGCCGTGGCAAGTTGCTCTAGTTGCAAATGTTGCGACTGGATACTCTGAGCACTCTCTTCGCTGGCAGAAGCAATAGTACTGGCCATATCAGTTGACTGATGGGCGGAAGCTGCCGCAACCTTGAGGGCATTGCGAATAGCACTTATCGAGGTATCCATACGACGCGACAGCTTGCCAATTTCATCGCGACGTTCAGAGTGGCAATCAACCCTGAGATCACCATCAGCAATGGCATCAAACTTACCCACCAGCGCCTCAAGGGGATCGGAGATGTTGTGACTGATAAAATAACCAACCGCAAGCAATACCAGCATCGCAGCCGCAGCCATCATGCCTGTTTTCATCGAAGTCAGCATAAACTCATCTTCGATATCTTTGACATGGACGCCGGTGCCTACAATCCAGTTCCATTGAGGGAAGCGTTGCACAAACGAGAGCTTGGGTTTGATTTCCCCCTCAGGAGAGCGCCAACGATAATCGAGATAACCGGCACCGTTTTTCTCACTGGTCGTTACCATCTCTTGCCAGTGAAACTTACCGTCGGCATCGGTAAGCTGGCGGGCATTGGTTCCGTTGAGGTTGGGCTTGAGCGGGTGGGTAATAATTTCAAGATCAGGAGTCGTCACCCAAAAATAATTCCCTTTGCCATAGCGTTGGGCATTTATCATCGTAATGGCTTGCTGCTGCGCTTCCGCGGCCCCCAATACCTCCTGCTGCGATGCATAAAATTCAAGCGTGCTGATAGCCAGCTCGACCTGGCTTTGCAACGACGCCTTTCGTTCTTGGTACGCGGCCTGCCGTTGTTCCAGCGCATTATATACGCTGACACACAAGAGCAGGCCAATAGCTGTAGCGACAAAGGCGATTAACTTCTTCCTGACGGTCAAGTTGCTTAAACTGAACATAAATCTCCTTGTTTATTATTATCTTGCCTGACTGCTGCCTCTTTTCTGCCTCCGCCTTCCCACTCCGAAAATTTTGGTTGGGTCCCCTTCAGCAATAATAAATTGTTAAGCGAAATGCAATTAGGTTATTAAGCAAAGATCGCATAGGCACTTTGGAGCGTATAGTGCTGGGATTTTCACCGCACTTCAAGCGACAGATGTAACAATTTCGTAGTTTGTATGCATATTTTTCGCATCAATATGGTTATCACTGTGAAACAAAACAATAGTGAAGCTGACATCAGTGACTAAGCCATGAGAGCGTGATAAGAAATGAAAAAATGGACGGAGAAGGAAATGTATTACCCTTACAGGTATAACGCTTTTTTCGCTATTTTAGCCCGTCATTTTGTAATAAAATGACAGGTAAACACGCACCATGCGGAGAAATAAAGCAATGTCAGTAAAAGGCCGAATTCACTCTTTTGAATCCTGCGGTACCGTGGATGGACCCGGCATCCGTTTTATCGTATTTATGCAAGGCTGCTTAATGCGTTGTCAGTATTGCCACAACCGTGATACGTGGGATCTCCACGACGGGCGTGAAATCACTGTTGACGAGATCATGAAAGACGCCCTTTCGTATCGTCACTTCATGAAAGCCTCTGGGGGCGGTGTCACGGCATCTGGTGGTGAAGCTATGCTGCAACCTGAGTTTGTCCGTGATTTCTTCCGCGCCGCTCAGGCTGAAGGGATTCATACTTGCCTTGATACCAATGGCTATATCCGCAAGCATACCGATGTCGTTGATGAAGTACTCGATAGTACTGATCTGGTGATGTTAGATCTCAAACAGCTTGATGACAACATCCACCAGGACTTGGTCGGCGTACCTAACAAACGTGTGCTGGATTTTGCCCGCTATCTCCATAAACGCGGTCAAAAAACCTGGATTCGCTACGTCATCGTACCGGGCTTCACTGATGACGAACGCTCAGCGCATCTGCTTGGTGAGTTTATTCAGGGGATGGACAACATTGAGAAGGTCGAGCTGCTGCCTTACCATCAACTGGGCGAACATAAATGGGAAGCCCTCGGCTTTGAGTACCAGCTAGCTGATGTTAAGCCGCCATCGAAAGAGATCATGGAAAAAGTCAAAAGCATTATCGCCAGCTACGGCCATAATGTGATGTACTGATCCGCAGCGACCTACCTTATCTAATGGCAGGAGCAAAATGCCCTACTTTGCTCCTGCATTAAAATCAATATCTTGCAACGATATCCCCCTGTGAATGATTACACGAGTCAGTGGCTAACTGGCAGCTTGGTCGTTATCGGCAGTCTTGCTCGTGATTGCCTCGCCAGTTGTTTGGCAAAGCTGTGATGCCGTATCACTTGAACATGCCTTCTTCACAACGTCACATTTACCGCCGACACCGCCATCTAAAATCGTACATTGTGCATTAGCCAGGCAAAGATCCTTACGTGTCGCAAGCTTAGGTACTGAAGCAACAAGCGTTTTATCCGTAATACAAGTCTCGATTTCGCTTCTTACATTAGCGCCAAACGCATTTAGCTGCCGCTTAAAAGCCATTTCTGCATTGGGCTCGAAGCGTCCGATAGTTGCAACCGAAAGAATATCGTCAAACTTCTCGACATTTAGCGGCTTACAGGCAACATCCCACTTATTTTTGAAGCGGCTGCGGCTCAGTTCCACCGGCTTTTTGGTTCCGTTAAATTGATGGTAGTTGGCTCTGTCATCCTTGAAATACCCATGAACGCTATATCTCTGATTTAAAAAGTCGTAAACCAGATCAATGATAAACGGCTCTCGCTCCCGGGCCAGGCCCATGGCATTTTTAGCCGCATAATAGCCGCATGTCGTTAAATTAAGGACGTTGTCTTTGTTCTTTACTGTCGCTGGACTAAACATCCAGTTTTCACTGCTGGCCAGACTGTAAAACTCAACTGAGTTAGGGAAATTAAACTTGTTGGCAAAGCGTACCAGCGCGGCCTCTCTCAGCTCGACCACCTCGTCTTCGAAAGTTACGGTTTTCTCTTCGACCGGAGCTTCATCAGTCAGAACTGTCTCTGATACAGCAGGCTCTGCCGTCTCTACCACTGGCGAGGCTTTGGTACCAGGCCCCATCGCCGCCGTCAGCTTTTGAAGCGAGTGGGCAGAGTTGGAAAGAGTGTCTGTAAGTGAATGTAAATTAACTAAAAAAAGCAGAAGCAACAGGCAACCTAATCCGCGAAACAAGGTGTTAAGCTTAAGAGACATATCCCTTACCGGCTTTCCTTTGATGATCATTTTATCGTCCCTAGCAATATCAACTAAGGCCGGATTTTAAAGATAATCACCACCTTGTCCAGAGACCAATAGCTCAAAAAATAACCAGTCATTGATGCGCTAAATGAAATCAAATAGATGTATTTCACTTTTTTTCAGGCTTTGGGAGCAACCTCTTTTTACAGCCATAACAAGAGGCCAGTTTGGCTTGCTCTGTTTCAAAGTGCCATTGTTCAAGTGGGTATGCCTGTCATCAGAAAGACTAATGACAAGCCTTACGAGATGAAGAATATATTGAAGCGATGAGAAACTCATGCAATACCTAGCTTGATCCTGTCAGCCCCCATTGAGGCTCAATTGAGAACCAACCCTGGAATAACACTTTTCTGCTTATATATCATAGAGATGAAAACAAGCGTAATAGAATTCTGTTCCTTAGGCATAAAAATAAGCACCAAATGGCATATAATAAATACTGCCCACAAGAATCATAAATATTGATATGAAAACCAACAAGATCCTTAACCGCTGATACTGCAACTGTGGTACCGCAACTGCTAAATTGTAGTAATTAGCCGAAAGTATCAGCAACAATGCCAAATTAAAACCAATAACCGCTCCTTTTTCCATCACTCCGCCAAATGATATGCACAGCAACACCTATAACTTTGACCTCTCAGCGCCATCAGATTTACTTATACAATCTACATCTCCATTTTTCGGTCTTTTATCATCCGGATAGCTTCACGGCGGATGCAGTCGCGAAGCGGGTTTTCTATCGCATCGGCACGCCAGATAAACGACAGCGTTCGTTTCATATTCAGTTCAGGAACATTCAAGGCCACCAGCTCACCGCGATCTATATATTTCACCACATCCAAATAGGGTAGACAGCTAAGGTAAGGCCCATTGGTAACCAAAGCGCGAAGAACCGGGATCTGTTCATACTCCCGCCAAACATCCAAATCTTCAATCACACCATGCAGCGCACTTTCAAAACTTTGCCGAGTACCGGCTCCCTGCTCTCGAAGTACCCACTTGGCCTGCTCTAGCTGCGCAAAGCTCACCGTATCCAGTTTGGCGTAGGGATGGTGCTTGGAGGCAATAATCACCAGATGGTCGTGGCACCATACTTCCTGATCCAACCGGCTGTCATCACAGCGCCCCTCGATAATCCCCAGCTCGCACTCATAGTTTCTGACTCTATCAATGACTTTCTGGGCATTCTTTACAACAAGCTGGATGCGCAACTCTGGAAAATCCTTATCAATAATACTGATAAGTTCTGGTAAAAGGTGCTCGGCCGCTGTCTGGCTGGCTGCCAGGCTGATTTCGCCACTGACCAGGTGCTGGTCATAAAAACCCAATTCTATTTGCTGAGCATCAAACAATAGCTGCTTAGCCCTGGGACGAAGCCATGCCCCCCAGTAAGTCAGTGCCATTTGCTTCCCCTGCCGCTCAAACAACGGCCGCCCCAGCAACTTCTCGAGCTGGGACAACGCCATGCTCGCTGCAGACTGCGTCAAAGCCAGGTTTTCCGCGGCTTTACTGACACTGCGCGTACTCGCCACCTCCTCAAACACCGAAAGTTGCTTCAGTGAATAACGCATTAAAACTCTCCCCGATAAATGCAATTGGTTTTCTATCGCCAAGAATATCAACTTTAGTGATTAGGGTTAAAGAAATTATCAATTTTACTCAACCATTTTCCCAACCGTAAGCTGGATACCAGTTACCAGTCACGACAGGAGGAAATGTGACGTTATCAACCCCCTATGTAATCACATCAACCGGCCGGCAGACCGGACAACACACAGGAGACGCTTGAAATGGCCACGGCAATGGCATCCAACAACAGTAACTTCACTCCCAAAGAGATGATGAAGCAGGCAGAAAAATACGCGATCGGCAAGGCATCCAAGCCAACCCGTACCACCATCTCACTGGCAATTACGGCGGGCGTATTTATCGGGCTGGCGTTTGTCTTTTACATCACCGTCACCACAGGTGGCAGCAATATGAGCTGGGGGATCAACCGCTTATTTGGTGGCCTGGCGTTTAGCCTCGGACTGATCCTTGTGGTTATTTGCGGTGGTGAACTCTTTACCAGTACCGTGCTGTCCTCTATCGCCCGAGCCAACAAACACATCACCTCAGGCAAGATGCTCACCACTTGGCTAAAAGTTTACTTCGGCAACTTCCTCGGCGCGATGCTGCTGCTGGCACTGGTGTCGATGGCAAGCCTGTATCAGCTTGACGGCGGCCAGTGGGGACTCAATGCCCTCAACATCGCCCAGCACAAGCTGCACCATCAACCAATGGAAGCCTTTGCGCTGGGTATTCTATGTAACTTACTAGTTTGCTTGGCCATTTGGATGACATTTTGTTCAAACAACATGATGACCAAAATGGCGATGATGGTACTGCCCGTGGCTATGTTCGTCAGTACCGGCTTTGAGCACAGTGTCGCCAACATGTTTATGGTGCCGCTGGGTATCACCATCCAGAACATCGCACCGGAATCGTTCTGGCTCGGCCTTGGTGTATCACCAGAGCAGTATGCCGATCTCAACATCCATAACTTTATCTTTGCCAATCTTATTCCCGTCACGTTGGGCAATATCGTTGGCGGCGGGGTACTGGTCGGCCTGAGCTACTGGGCAATCTTCAGTTCGCCGAAAGAGCACCATGCTACAGCAACCATTATTACACCCGACTTCTCAAATACGACCGCTTTAACTAAGGACAACACCATGCTTCAGGAAAATCTACTTGTAAACGACCATATGCGCCCGGCTACCACGACTCTTCTTCCAGGCATGCCTGTGGCAGAGGCACTCGATATCCTGATCAAGGAGGGCCTGTCCGGTGCACCGGTGCTTTCCAGCGATCAACGCCTGGTTGGCTTCTTCTCTATCCACGACACCCTGGTTGATCTATGGTGCAATGACTACATGCCGGAAGCTGAAGACAAGGTCCAGGACCTGATGCGCCACGAGATCCAGACTGTTAGCCCTGAGAACTCAATTCTGGAAGTCGCCGAGTACATGTGTATCGACAAAAATATCCTATACCCAGTCAGCAGCGGCGGCATTGCTACCCAGCTAACCACCCTGTCTCTGAATGAACGTGCCCGCACTATGGTCGTTAACCGTCCGCATTGCTATCCGGTCGTCAAGGATGATCAGCTTGTCGGTATCATCAGCCGAAACGACATTATCAAGGCCGTTCGCCCGGTATACGGTAACCTGGTTTCCGTTGCAGGAATCAAGGATGACCAGAAGAAGGCCGAAATAGCATAATCCAATGATAACCTGCCGACATGGTCGGCAGGTTATTATTACCAGCAGACATAATCAGCCACCCCGCATTCGCCCTGGTCATTATTTCACCTCTGATCTACAGCAAATTAACCACACTTATATCGGATTTTTTCTACATATACGTGATAAAATTATGGTATAAACCAAGCGCAAACGATTGCGCGACCTGCAAATGCAGCTCTATGCAGTATATCTTTATTAGATCG
>NZ_JAKRFQ010000612.1 GCF_022347985.1 Photobacterium sp. OFAV2-7 | reverse complement strand
GGATTTTCGATTTGCCGTTGCTCTTGGTCAAAATAAGCAACTCTGGCTTGCGGGCCTCAAATCGTGCCGATTCCGGTAGTTCGGAAAGTTTAAGAGATCTTGCTTTGTTAGGTTTGCTGAGCAGGCCAAGCCCTCCCTCAGCGCATGGTCTCAGCTCATAGTCGCCTTCAATAGGCACCAAGTCATATTGGTGATAACCCATGAAGGTAAAATTATGTCTGTTAACCCAGTCAAGGAACGCAATCGCTTCTTCTCGATGAGCTTTATCGACCGGTAGCTCTGCCGTTTTCAACTCTTTGACGATGCCCTGCATTTTGCTCTGCATGCCTTGCCAATCATTGACGACTAAATCTACATCTTGCAGCACTTGTTCTAGTTCTTCTTTTAGTGCTTTCATCTCAGATTTTTCGTTGAGACGATCCACTTCAATATGGAAAAGGGTCTGAAGATCACCATCTTTGCCACACGCTTCACTGATCGCACCGCTTTCATTCCGTTTAAAGAAATATGGGCCATTCAGCATAAGGTGACTTGTAATACCAAGGCGGGTTAAGGTCATGCGGACTGAGTCCACAAGGAAAGGACGGTCAGGTGTTACGATTTCGACGACGGTATGCGTTGACTGCCAGCCATAGCGGCTGAGCGTCGGGTTATATACACGTACTGAAATTTGATCTGGTTTATTTTGCGCAAGATGGTGCCACAAACTCAATACAGCACCATATAAGTCAGATTCATTCCTTTGAAGCAGATCATCATCTGCCAGTTGACCTAGTAATCTTTGAGCAAAAACTTCTACTAATGCCTGCTGAGGGGTCTCAATCTTATCCTGGATTAAGCCATACACTTTCTCAAGCAGTACCGGCACTATAGGGTCAGGTGCGGTCATAGCAAATGCTCCATTGTTATATCTATTATCGATCTAGTATAGGGTTTTATATCAATCCCATGTGCGGTTTGGGGACTTAAAGCGCATAGGATCGGTATTCTTTCCGTGAGTGCTATTGTAGGGCGTTTTGTTGCGAATTGGTTACGTTAATAACACTGTTTCGGAAAGAAAAAATCGAATATGTGACTAAGGTTAAGATTTTGGCTGGATGGAACATCTGACATTGGTGAAAAGACCAGCTAACGCGATTATTCGCCCTGTAAATTGGTCTAACCAATTATTTCTACGATTATTTTTTCTTATATCAAACCCTAATTTTATTTGCATACCCGTAGAGAATACGGGAGATTTGATCGTTCTTCATCAATAGAGCCCTGCCCCAAACGTTAACAAGATGTAACGCAAGGCATTGCTATTATCCAATTCTCTCCAAGGTATCTAAACGGTTTTGATTGTTCACCGTAATACGAAAGCGACCTTTTACTCCCAACTGGCTTAAAAACGGCCGAAAACGCGACGCCGGAAGCTGCAATTTTAAGCCACTGTCGGTAACAACCAACACGGTACTGGCAGCACCAGAGTAATGGTCAAGATAGGCCTGATAAGAGATATAAACTGAGAAGGTATATGATTTCATTTATCGTTTTTCCTGGTAATGAAGCCCTAGTCTCTTCTGAACAAAACAATAAGAAAAGCCTCCTATATAAGGAGGCTCTCAATCTTATCGGTATCGCGATTTACTGTTCTAGTGCTTTCTGGACTTTCTCGAACAGGTCTTTAGCTAAATTCTCCAGCTGAGACAGTTTCTCGAGTTCTGCACGCATCAGTGCCTGTCGCTGCTCATCATACTGACGATACTTCAGGAAAGGTTCAATCAGGCGTGAAGCAACTTGCGGGTTGCTGGTATTCAGCGCCGTCAGGATCTCCGTCAGGAACTGATAACCGGAACCGTCTTTTGCGTGGAAACGTACAGGGTTGTTCGCACAGAAACTAGCAACCAGGCTACGGGTACGGTTAGGGTTCTTCAGATCAAATGCGGCATGAGACATGGTATTGCGGACATTTTCCAATGCGTTCTCTGCCGGGTTCTTGCCCTGCAGAATGAACCATTTGTCCATAACCAGACCATCGTGTGTCCACTTCTCGCTAAAGTCTGCCATTTGCGCTTCACGGCAAGCAAGACCTGCATTATTCGCCGCCGACATCGCAGCCATGGTGTCTGTCATATTATCTGACTGTTTGTACTGCTGGGCGGCAAGCTTGTCGCCGTTTTCAGTATTAGCCAGATAAGACAAACACGTATTTCGCAATGCACGCTTCGCCATCGCTTCATGGGAAATACTGTACTCTGCCTGAGCAAGAGTATGGTATATAGCCGATAGTTCATCTTCCATTTCGCTTGCCAGTACCGCTTCAAGCTGGCTCACTACCACATGGATTGCATCAACATCAACCGTTTTGTACCAACCCGCAATCTCATTCTCGCTTGGCAACGTCAGCATTTCGGCAATAAATGCAGGATCCAGTTTCTCGTCAAGCAACACACCGCGGAAAGCATCTACAACAGAAGCCGGTAGTTCGAAGCTTTCACCCTGCTGAACACGCTTAACATTGTCACGGATGTATTTCGCCAACAAAATCTGACCTGCATCCCAACGGGCGAACTCATTGCGAGCATGAACCATCAAGAACGCCAGCTCATCGTCAGAGTAGTCGTATTCGAGCACAACTGGAGCCGAGAATTCACGCAGCATCGAGATAACTGGTTTTTCTTCAACGTTATCAAACTCAAAGACTTGTTCAGCTTCAGTAACATCAAGTACATGATGCACTTTTTCACCGTTACACTGTAACTCAATGACATCACCGCGGCTGTTATATAGCTCGATATCGAATGGAATATGTAAAGGAAGCTTCTCTTCCTGGCCAGCTGTCGGCGGTGTATGTTGTTTCACCGTGACGCGGTAACGCTTACTGTCAGTATCATAATCCGTTGCTACGTTGACAATTGGCGTACCAGCCTGGCTATACCAACGACGGAAACGAGATAAATCAACGCCAGAAGCATCTTCCATCGCCTGTACGAAATCATCACAAGTCGCAGCCGTGCCGTCATGACGTTCAAAGTACAACTTCATCCCGGCCTGGAAGTTCTGCTCGCCCAGCAAGGTGTGCATCATGCGGATAACTTCACTGCCCTTCTCATACACTGTAAGCGTATAGAAGTTGTTCATCTCAATCACTTTTTCCGGGCGGATTGGATGAGACATTGGGCCACGATCTTCAGCAAACTGTGGACCACGAACAACACGAACGTTGTTAATACGGTTAACCGGACGCGAGCCCAG
>NZ_JAKRFQ010000611.1 GCF_022347985.1 Photobacterium sp. OFAV2-7 | reverse complement strand
ATCTTGATCCTGACAGACGGCACGCATGTATGTTTGAACTGGGGAACACCAGACGAAGAGAAACTGGAAAATGTCTCCGTTGAACAAATGAAACAGTACAACTTCCCAGCGGGTTCCATGGGGCCAAAAGTGGATGCCTGCTGTCAGTTTGTCAAAGAAACAGGACAAAAAGGGCATATCGGTGACCTGACTTGCGCGCTAGAGATCATTGAAGGAAAATCCGGTACTCATATCCACCAGTAGAACAGTTATTATTTGATAAGCCGTAAAATAGGATCAAAGGAGAGCTAGCTAAACTTTTCATTCTCTCAATGGATTTTTGGCGAGCGCTCCTTTATCTTTCTAATTAATAATATACTTGATATATGGCAAGCATATGCGAAAAGTTAAGACAGAAGAAAAATTACGGAGAATTCACGAGGCTGTTGTCCAGTTGATGGAGAGACGTGAAGCAACGGATATCTCTATGTATGATGTCGCCAAGGAGTGTGGCATGGCAACATCAACACTGTACCACCACTACCCTAACATAGAAGACTTGTTTCATACGTTATTAATAGATGTTTTTAAAGAATTCGACCTATTATTGGAACGATGTATAGATGAAGAAAAAGTCTCGCACTGGACTGATATCAACAAAATGATAGAAACTGCCTATGTGGACTATTACAATAATAATCCCATTGCAAAAAAACTAATTTTAGGGCGCCATACATTCTCTGAATTAGGCCATGCCGATACCGAACATGATCTTGAATTAGGCCATCAGGTTGAAATGATTTATAGACGTTTTTTTGATATCCCCCAACTATCGCAACCTATTAATATTTTTGCCATATCACTACAAGTTGCCGATAAAATCTATTCTCTTTCCTATCGAAAATTTGGTTATATCACTCCAGAATTAGCTCAAGAAGCGGTACGTCTTACCGAATCTTATCTTCAAATCTACATCCCAAAAATTTGTCAAAGAGTCGATTCAGAATGAAACCTATAAGCAGTATGACGGCAGCAATATACTGAGGATGACTTATTAGCTAGCAGTAACTCACTCTAAAACTGACGTTCAGTTCAACAATATAAGAGGTCGTTGGACTATATCGACTTTATGAAAACTGGGGGCGCTAAGTAGCCTTGATAAGGTGCGCTTGGTAGATGATTTTCCATTTATTACTAATAACTATAAAATTTGGTATAAATATATGGCGTTTAGAAGTCTCAGCTTAAAGCAGTTGCTTACATCAATCATCGGAACTATGCTGTCTGTTACAGTTCTGAGTTTATCATTAATCAGTTTTACAACCTTCCAAGACTTTAATTACGAAGAAGCAATCCACTTTAGAAAGCAACAAGGTTTGTCGGTCACCATTCAAGTCGATCAATACATTTCTGGTGTTGAACAGCAACTAGACATGATCAGTGAAGCGATCCAATATAAAGAAGGGGTAGTTACTAACAAACTTGCGGTAGTGAACTTGTTAACCAAACTAAACAATTCTGCAAACGGTACTGCAACTTATATTGTTTTTGAGGATGGTACATCTCTAGAGCATTCTGGAGAACAATACACAGATATACAACTTAATAAGCATTGGTATACCGGACCAAAATCTGGATTGCCATTCGTTCTTACCGAGCCATCGATTGATCAGGTAACAGGAAAGCTTCTATCTTCACTTGTAGTGCCTCTGACTCAAGAGGGACTATTTATCGGTGTCGTTGGCGTTGATATATCATCCGATGTATGGAAAAAGCTCGTCTCAGAAAATGTAACTGATGGGCAAATATTTCTTACCGATACAGAAAACAAAGTCTTGTACGCACCTTACCCCGAACTCCTTGGAAAAGACTTTTTTGAATTTCGACCAATGTATCGCAACTTTCCTGGCTCCCATTTGCAATACCAGGTAGATGATGGCAGAGAGTTCGTAGCGACTAAAAACGGTCCAACGAACTACGGATTGAACGTTTACACCTTCGAGAAATTAGATGTGATCTTAGCGCCTAGTGAAGATATGTTGAGCGTATCATTGCTGTCTGCAGCCGTGTTTATTGCCATCACTCTAGTGGCCATATACACAATTATTGTTAAGTTGATTTACGTCCCTATTGGTGGTGAACCTAAAGAAATACAAGCCATTATCGAACGAGTTGCAGAAGGCGACCTGACCGTTAATGCTGTATCCAGAGGAAATGACACAGGGGTTTATGCAGCGACAGTTACCATGGTCGAAAAGCTCAAGATGGTAGTTGGTAGTATCAGGTACCAATCAACTCAGGTTGAGCATACTTCGGATGAATTGACGTCGTTGGCGGAAGAAACAAGGCAAAGCTCAGATCAACAAATCTCCCAGATGGAGATGACCGCAACGGCGATGAACGAGATGGTTTCTACTGTAGAAGAAATCTCAAGAAATGCGCAACAGGCTTCAAGCTCTGCAACCAATGCCTTCGAGCAAGCGAGAAGTGGCGCCAATATCACGAAGAAAACATCTCAAGTTATAGATTCATTGGGCCAAGATATTAGCTCTGTATCTCAAACCATTGATGAACTGAGGGAGGAGACAGAGAATGTAGGAGATGTTCTAGGAGTCATTAGAGGTATTGCCGACCAAACCAACCTACTTGCACTGAATGCCGCAATAGAAGCCGCTCGTGCTGGAGAACAAGGCCGGGGTTTTGCCGTTGTAGCCGATGAAGTTCGTTCACTGGCGAGCCGTACACAAGATAGTATCGAAGAAATCAATCTAACGATTGATAAGCTACAAAAGGTTGCAACATCGGCTGTAGACTCAATGGAACACAGCCAGAGCAATACGAAAGATGCTATTTCAATGGCAACAAAAGCCAGAGAGTCATTAAATGCTATTTTGACCTCAGTTGGACAGATACAAGATATGAATACTCAGATAGCAACAGCTGCAGAAGAGCAAAATGCTGTAGCTCAAGAGATCAATCAATCGGTTATCGAAGTAAATGGCCTTGCTATAGCAACCAACGAGAATGCGGAAAGTACAGAGAACTCAACGAAGCAATTATCGAGTGTCGTGGAAAGCCTATCTGAAATCACAGGCAAGTTTAAGTTGTAGGAATCAAAGTCAAACACCCTAAACGACGAAAGCCCAGCATTTCTGCTGGGCTTTCTAATATGGCGGAGAGATAGGGATTTGAACCCTAGATACGCTACAAACGTATGCCGGTTTTCAAGACCGGTGCTTTCAACCACTCAGCCATCTCT
>NZ_JAKRFQ010000610.1 GCF_022347985.1 Photobacterium sp. OFAV2-7 | reverse complement strand
GGCTGTGCCGTCATAATTTGCGGTGCCGTTTTGGCGTGTAGATGAAACGGGCTGAGAACCAGTGCAATGGCAGCAGCGAGGCGAGTGAAGCTTGATGGCACCCGTGCCGGTGAAGAAGTTGTCATCGTGTGCTCCAAATTGTGAGTAGTGGGGATGATTAACGGTAAGTTCGAGGTGCAAACGAGTAAATACCGCTGAATAAGTGAACCCCTGAATATGTGTGGTGGGTTTAAATATTATGAGGTATGGACACGCCGGAGACGGCAGGAGTGGAATCGATGTCCGTTGGGAATATTATCAACACCTCAACTATATGTTTTTTAAGATGCTGATGGAATGGCTATAACTTGGTTGAATATGGCTCGCATGGATGGAGTCATGTAAAATCAGCGACTTTGAGTTTTTTTGCTCACATCGACCCATTGCGATATACAGTGACGTATTACCATGCAGTTAGCACAACACAAATTTGGTGACTTCCTTCAACGGAAAAACATAGACTTTTCTGCTCGGACATATTTTGTTCATGCCATGAGCTATATGGCACTAGGATTGTTTTCTTCCCTGCTGATCGGCTCTATTCTAAATACCCTTGGAATGAAGCTGGGGATCCCGCTTTTTTCTGAAACGTTATGGCCTATCGCTAAACAAATGACTGGCCCGGCAATCGGTGTGGCCATTGCCTATGCCTTGAAGGCACCACCATTGGTGTTGTTTTCGGCAACAACAGCAGGTGCTGCCGGGGCAGCATTGGGCGGTCCTGTCGGGGCCTACATTGCATCAGTCGCCGCGACTGAATGCGGTAAGCTGGTTGCGAACGAAACGAAAATAGATATCTTGCTGACGCCGGCAGTGACTGTGGTGGTTGGTGTTATCGTCGGAACGCTCGTTGGTCCTCAGGTTGGTGCACTAATGACAGCGCTGGGCGATCTCATTATGTATGCAACACAATTGCAGCCGCTGCTAATGGGGATGATTGTTGCTGTACTAATGGGAATGGCGCTGACGCTACCTATCAGCAGTGCGGCAATTGCTATCATGCTCAGTTTGAATGGCCTGGCCGCAGGGGCGGCAACTGTCGGCTGCTGCGCACAGATGGTTGGCTTTGCCGTAATGAGCTTTCGCGAAAACCGTTGGGCAGGCGTCGTGGCTCAGGGCTTGGGGACATCAATGTTGCAAATGCCAAATATCGTCAAGAATCATAAAGTCTGGTATCCGCCAATTTTGGCTTCTGCCATTCTTGGCCCAATCGCGACTCTGGTCTTTGCTATGGAAAACACGCCGTTGGGCGCAGGGATGGGGACATCAGGCTTTGTTGGCCAGATCCAGTCAATTATCGCACTAGATGCTGCCGGTTGGAGTAGCGGTGAAATTTATACCGCCGTCCTTATGATGCATTTGATCCTTCCTGCGGTTATTACTTTGGTGATAGCCGAAGTGATGCGAAAGGCGGGGTGGATAAAGCCGGGGGATTTGACCCTCAACCTGACGTCTAAGTAGGCAGTGAATTGAGTTGATAAGGAGCATGATAAGTGCTCCTTTTTTATGCCTGAGCCAAAATTAACCGGATTTCTTGTTGGGTTTTATCACATTTATGCCTGTTTTGATGTAAACATGACACAAAGAGATTATCTAGCTGATATTATTCATATATTAAGAGTATTCTGAACTCTGTAGGAAGTTAATGCTCTATCGGGCAATGGCGGATGCTGAGTAGGAAAGGCGAATTGTTTAGCAGGTTGAAAAGATATGATGTCATCTTGGAAAGTATCATTAGTGGTTGGGTTTGTATTGGGAAGTATCCTGGCTTCGGCTGTATGGAACCGCAACCCCGGCCCCAGCCAAGAAGAGTATGAGCTGCTATTACATAAAAATGCCGTATTGGCTGAAAAGCAACAGGCGCTACAGGAAAGTTTTGAAGAGCTGGAAACACAGAAGGCCTTAGAGCTTGAGAATGCATTCGAGCAATTGACCAGCAAGCAGGCCGAGCTTGAGCAGCAGAAAGCCGATTATGAGAAACAGTTGGCTCAATTGAAGCAGCAGCGGAAAAAGTTAGTCGTGACCAAGAAGAAATTGGATACCAAAGTGGTTGAACTGGAGACGGCGACAGAAAAACAGCAAGTGGTGCTGAGTCATTCGAAAGAGCTGTATCAACAGCAGCTGCTGCTGCAAAAGCAGGTAGCCAAGGCAGAAGCGGATGTGAAGAAAGCCAAACGTGTAGCTGAAGACTTTAAGAAGCCGTGTGACGAGTTTAAGTCGGGCACAAGCTGGAACTGGGTTTCGCAGGCAGATTGCGATAAGTACGATGCTAAGATAAAGGCTGTTGCTGATGAAGAAGCGCAATTAACGGCACTGAAGACTGAGCTGGAAGCACTTAACCAAAAGATTGAAGTTAACCTACCCAAGAAACAGTAGGGCAATAGAAGTAAGTGTAATTTACAAGGCGGGGTGATACCTCGCCTTTTCATTATGAGAGAGAAATGATGAACCTTTTTGACAACATTCCGGCTGAACTACCAGAGGAAGTGTTTGAGGATATTGTCAACACATCGAGTGTTCGTATAGAACGTATTATTTCCAAAGGTCATACGACGCCAACGGATGAGTGGTACGATCAAGATGAGCACGAATGGGTTGTTGTGCTTAAAGGCGAAGCACGAATAATGTTTGAAGACGGCTGCCGGGAAGTGTACCTGAAGGAAGGGGACCACTTGAATATCCCTGCCCACCAGCGCCATCAGGTGTCATGGACTAGACCCGATCAAGAGACCATATGGTTAGCGGTGTTCTACCGTTAGCAAGCAGCTCGCTAAGACGATTGCTATGTTGAGCTGCTTTATTTAATTTATTGGTTTATCGGCCTTATTGATTTGTTGAACCTGTTTGGGCTGTAAATGGTCACACTTCAAATCGAACAAGGCCTGCCAAGGCTTGCGGATAACCCCTTTCTGACGCTAATGCCTTCGCCTTGGTAATAACTTCCTCTTGGCTTAGCCCGGATGTCACAGGAAATTGCTTCTCCAGAGGTTGGGGTGTTAGTTTTACCTTCGGCAGTAGTTCTTCATCCACAAGCTGTTGGATAACCCCTTCTGCAGCCGACAGAGCAGAAGATGCTTTGACAATTTCTGTCCTGGCATAACGACGACCTGCGAAAGAGATATCTGCTGCTCTAAGAGAAGGATCATCCCCCGGGATCTGCTGAGCACCAAACAATGGTTTTCCACCGACAGTCGCCGTCT
>NZ_JAKRFQ010000609.1 GCF_022347985.1 Photobacterium sp. OFAV2-7 | reverse complement strand
GAAACAGCTAGCTGATCTTACCGAGCAGTTACCTCCGGCCCTGAAGCTGGAACGTCATCAGAGTGCCACTCTCGAGCCGCTGACCGATGCTTTCCACCTGAACCTGTTTGCCATGGGGATGTTGGCGTTCGTTGTCGGCCTGTTTATCTTCTATCAGGCGATGTCTCTGTCTTTATCTCAGCGCCAGCCTCTGGTTGGCTTGCTTCGTCAAGCCGGGGTTTCCGGCTCGCAGTTGGCTAAAGCCCTGCTGCTTGAGTTGCTGGTGTGGATCGCCCTTGGTTTGTTAGGTGGTAACTTGCTTGGGCTTCTACTTGCTCAGCAGCTATTGCCTTCGGTAGCTGAAACCCTGAACAGCCTGTATGGTGCCAATATTAGCTTGTCAGTAAGCTGGCATTGGCAGTGGGGGTTGGCATCGCTGGCGATAGCCTTGTTTGGTAGCCTGCTGGCCTGTGGGTGGCCGTTGGTGCGGTTGATAAAAACCCAGCCAGCCCGTTTGTCGACTCACATGTCTCTGGTGCGTTTCAGTGGTCGTGAGTTTGCCTGGCAGGCATTGTTCTCATGTATGTTTATTGGTGCGGCTGCCGCTGTGTACCAGCTACCGCACGGCCAGATGGCAGGCTTTGTCCTGATTGCATTCATTCTTATCGCTTCTGCGCTCAGTATGCCATTTTTGCTCTGGCAGCTATTTCAGGGGCTGGGCTTGATTGCGCGCTCGGCGCGCTTGCGTTGGTTCTTCTCTGATGCTGCTGCAAGCCTGAGTTACCGTGGGGTTGCAGCCATGGCATTCATGCTTGCCCTGGCATCAAACATCGGTATGGAAACAATGGTTGGGAGTTTCCGCAATACGACACAGGTATGGCTGGATCAGCGCCTTGCGGCTGACATCTATGTTCGACCTTCTCTGAATGTTGCTCCGCGTATCGCCAATTGGTTAGACGAGCGCGACGAAGTGAAACAGGTATGGTGGCAATGGCGCAAAGAGATTCTGACTGAAGCGGGTACGCTCCAGGTCGTCAGCATCGGTGGTACCAAAGAAGAGAAACAGGCGCTTTCGATAAAAGTTGCTGTGCCTAACTATTGGCAACGGCTGCACTATCAGCGGGCTGTACTGGTTAGTGAGTCGATGGCGCTCAAACAGGGGTGGAAGCCCGGAGATAAGATAGAGCTACCGAGTCCGATGAATCAGAACTGGCTGGTTGCCGGCGTGTATTATGACTATGGTAATCCTTACGGGCAGGTGATTCTGGCACACAAACGCTGGCAGGAATACTGGCCTTACAAAGGACAGGTCGGCTTGGCTATTCACCTGAAGCCAGATTCTGACAGCATGGCGGTGATGAAAGAAATGGGGCAGCGCTTCCATTTGTCACCAGAGCGGGTGAGGAACAATGTCGAGTTGATGGAGCAGGCGATGCGGGTATTTGACCGTACCTTCATTGTGACGGCAACCCTGGGTAAGCTGACCTTGTTTATTGCTGTATGTGGCTTGTTCTTTGCCACTGTGGCTGGAGAAGTCTCGCGACAGCGCCAGTTTGCGCTGCTGCGTTGTATGGGCATGACGGGGCGGGAACTCGCCGCGCTCGGAGGAGGCCAATTGTTGCTGATCGGCGTCATGACGGCGGTGATTGCCTTGCCACTCGGCTTGGTGCTGGCTCAGTTGTTGATTGATGTCGTGCTGAAATACTCGTTTGGCTGGACGATGCCAGTTCAGTATTTCCCGTTTGAATACCTGACATCTCTAGGCTCGGCATTGGCGGTGCTGCTGGTTGCTGGCGCCTGGCCGGTTTGGCGTCTGGTGAAACGCTCTGCCATATTATCGCTGCGGGAGGCTTTCTGATTATGAATCAACTAGTGGGTCGCGCACTAGCGATATTCAGCATTTTGTGTCTCACGTTGTTAGTTGGCTGTGACACTGACGAACCTCGCTCGAATTCAGCCGATATACTCCGGCAGGGATCTGAGGTTAGCTATCAGAAGGTGGTACCGGGGAAAAAGTGGGCCTTTCCGAAAGATCACCTCAGCCATCCGGCCTTTAAGGCCGAGTGGTGGTATCTAACTGCCAATCTTGAAGCTGAAAGCGGGGAAACATTTGGCGTACAGTGGACGCTGTTCCGTTTTGCATCGGGTAACGAGCCGGGTAATGGCTGGAAGAATCCGCAAATGTATATGGCCCATACCGTTGTGACCAGCCGGGATAACATATGGCATGCGGAACGTTTTGCCCGTGGCGGGATCGGACAGGCCGGAGTCACCGACAATCCTTACCGAGCCTGGCTGGACAACTGGTCGTGGCGTTCTTATAGCGATAGCCCGTTCCCCGGAACACTGGTATTTTACGACGGCGATATGGCTGCCAAGCTTGATATTATTAATTTGGGTGAGCTGATTTTTCAGGGAGAAAACGGCTATAGCAGGAAACACCCGACGGAAGATGTCGCTTCCTATTATTTCAGTGCTCCTTTCTTATCCCTCAATGGCACACTGGAGCTGGATGGGAAAACGTATAAAGTGAAAGGAGACGGTTGGTATGACCGTGAATGGAGTAGCGAAGGCCTGTCCCAGAAACAGGAAGGGTGGGACTGGTTCTCTGTCCATCTGGACGACGGCAGTGCCTTGATGGTTTCTCAAGTCAGGGAAGAAGGCGGTAAGCCTTATTTCTTTGGTTCTTTGAGCTGGCCTGACGGCAAAACAATCGTATTGCAGCCGGAAGATATTCGGCTGAAACCAAAATCATACGTAAAACACCAAGGTAGACAGTTCCCGCTGCAGTGGCGAATTGAAGTACCGACACAACAGATACAATTAGAAGTGGATGTTGTCCGCAAGGAGCAGTGGTTGCCGTTTATCTTCTCATACTGGGAAGGGCCGATAAGGGTCAAAGGCAGTCATTCAGGACAAGGATTTATGGAGTTAACCGGATATTAAGGCGCTTAGCCTGCCGGTTTGCCGTAAAAAGATAGGACGAGAACGTGGTAAATAAAATGATAGTGGATGAACAGGCGTTAGCTCAGCGATTAATGAACTATCGTCGTGAGTTTCATCGATACCCTGAATCGGCATGGTGCGAGTTTTTTACCACCAGCCGGATTGCAGGTTTGTTGCAGTCGCAGGGGTATGAGCTTTTCTTCTCTGATGCGATTATTGCCCGCAACACCATCATGGGACGAGATGACGCCAATGTTATCAAGGCTCAGGAGCGAGCAATAAGCTGGGGAGCCGAGCTGGATCATCTGGCACAAATG
>NZ_JAKRFQ010000608.1 GCF_022347985.1 Photobacterium sp. OFAV2-7 | reverse complement strand
CAAACCGGCCAACGGTACTCAAGTGCTGGTGAAAGCCAGGCTCTCCTTGTATGAACCGCGTGGTGACTACCAGCTAATCATCGAGAGCATGCAGCCTGAAGGTGACGGTCGCCTGCAGCAGCAATTCGAGCAGCTCAAGATGTCGCTTGCCGCTGAAGGTCTGTTTGCCCAATCGCTGAAAAAGCCACTGCCCGAGCAACCCAAGCGGGTCGGCATCGTGACCTCGAAAACCGGCGCAGCCCTGCACGACATTCTCAATGTCTTGCAACGACGCGATCCCGGCTTACCCGTGGTTATTTATCCGACCATGGTACAGGGCGAAGGAGCGGCCATCTCCATTGCCCAGGCTATCGGCCGGGCCAATGCCCGCCAGGAGTGTGATGTTCTGATTGTTGGTCGCGGCGGCGGCTCGCTGGAAGACTTGTGGGCCTTTAACGAAGAAATCGTTGCCCGCACGATTGTTGCCAGCCAGATCCCAGTGGTCAGCGCCGTCGGCCATGAAGTCGACGTAACAATTGCTGATTTTGTGGCTGATGTCAGGGCGCCGACACCGTCTGCCGCGGCCGAGCTTATCAGCCGTGATATAACCCATCAGACCCAGAAAATCAGCCAGAAAACCCAGCAGCTCCACCATGCAATGCGCCACTACCTGGCAGGCCGTCAGGCGGCGGTGATCAAGCTTCAGCACAGGCTGGACCGCCAACATCCACAGGTGCGTCTGAACCAACAGCAGCAACACCTCGACGAGCTGTCGAGCCGGATGGAGCGGGCGATGCGCCAATTGCTCAACCACCACCAGCAGCATATCAACCGTGCCGAATACAAGCTGGCACTGCACTCGCCGGCCCAGACGCTCAAACAGCAGAGCAACCGACTGGAAAAAACCCAACATCGCCTGCTCGATGCCATGGATCGCCGCCTGCTCAATGCCAGCCACAAGCTGGCCATGGCCGCAGAAAAACTGGAAACGGTCAGCCCGCTGGCCACACTGGGACGCGGTTACTCCATTACCCGCAATGACAAGGGCAAGGTGATCCGCCGAGCCGATCAGGTCAGCGCCGGAGATATCCTGAATACCAAAGTGGCAGACGGGGAAATTCGCTCCGTC
Source organism: Photobacterium sp. OFAV2-7 (assembly GCF_022347985.1). Taxonomy (GTDB): domain Bacteria; phylum Pseudomonadota; class Gammaproteobacteria; order Enterobacterales; family Vibrionaceae; genus Photobacterium. Next base: position 2,147 of record NZ_JAKRFQ010000608.1, on the reverse strand, counting down.
GTCAGTGATTAGATAAGGTAGCCGAACCAGAAACAAAAAACGCCGCAGTAGCGGCGTTTTATCATTATAAACCTTGAATAAACAGACTAAGTTTGGCTATCAGGCCACATCATCAACCAGCATACAGGCATCAATCAAGCGCTGGGTATAAGCCTGTTGCGGTGCTTCAAACACTTGCTGGGCAGTCCCCCGCTCTACCACTTCACCGCGCTGCATCACGATCACTTCATCTGAAATCGCCCGTATTACCGACAGATCATGGCTGATGAACAGGTAGCCGATATTGTGTCGCTTCTGAATATCCTTCAGCAGCTCCAGCACCGTCAGCTGTACCGACCGGTCAAGCGCCGACGTCGGCTCGTCAAGCAGGATAAACTGCGGCTCCATAATCAAGGCCCGGGCAATCGCGATTCGCTGCCGCTGTCCACCCGAAAACTCATGGGGATAACGGTTAATACAGCTCGGCTCGAGACGCACTTCTTCCAACGCCTTGCGTGCCCGCTGCATACGCTCTTGCTTGCTTAGTTCGGAAAATACGGTAAGTGGCTCGGTTATGATTTCACCAACAGTCATCCTTGGTGACAGTGACCCATAGGGATCCTGAAACACCATCTGCATGTTCCGCTTCAGCTCGTAGCGCTGCCGATCCGTCATCGAACGAATGCTCTGGCCTTCAAACATAATATTGCCAGTAGACGGGAGCAACTGCATCAATGCTCGACCCAAGGTCGACTTACCGGAACCTGACTCGCCGACAATCCCGACTGTCTGACCCGGACGTACCGCCAGGCTGATCCCTTTGACAGCCTCAAGGTATTCTGTCTCGACACCAAGCCAGTTGGTTTTGAGGACATACTTCACCCTGACGTCTTCGGCTTCCAGTACATATGACGAGTGTGCCTCCTCGGAAGGCCCATGGGCCTTAGGTTCCGCATCCAGCAACATTTTGGTATAGCTGTGGCGAGGCTGTTCAAATATCTGGCGGACACTCCCCGTTTCAACCACTTCCCCTTTGCACATCACGACCACATTGTCGGCGAAATGTTTTACCACCCCCAAGTCATGGGTAATGAATAAAATGGCCATCCCCATTTCAGCCTGAATATCTTTCAGCAACTTAAGCACTTCGGCCTGCACCGTCACATCCAGTGCCGTGGTGGGCTCGTCAGCCACCAAAATATCGGGCTTATTGGATAGCGCCATTGCAATCATGATCCGCTGCAGCTGACCGCCCGAGAACTCATGGGGATAATGATTAAGCCGCTTTTCCGGCTCGGGCAGTTGCACCTTGTGAAACAGCGCCAGTGTTTCGGCGACCGCCTCCCTGCGCGAGACCTTACGGTGGCACACTATCGCTTCTGCAACTTGCTCCCCCACCGGCATGTAAGGGTTCAACGACGTCATCGGCTCCTGAAATATCATGGCAATCCGATCGCCACGGACACTCCGCAATGCCTTTTCAGACATCGACAGAATTTCCTGTTGCTGAAAGCGCACTGAGCTGTCAGGCGAGATAACCGCATTGGGTGGCAACAGACCCATAATACTGCTGGAGGATACAGACTTGCCTGAGCCGGACTCACCGACCAGCGCCAGCGTCTGCCCCTTTTCGAGCTGAAATGAAATATTCTTCACCGCCTCGACGGTTTCATCTTCCATGCGAAACGAAACAGAAAGGTTGCTGACCTGCAAAAGTGGAGAAGCTGATGTCATACCAATAATCCCTATCAGTGAATACAAATATCGTAATGATAATTATTATCAAGGAAGATTACCGTGATTAAACAAGATTTACCACTGTTAAGTATTAACTCACGCAGGCTAATTAGCCATATAACAAAACCTATGCATAATGAACTCCTGCAAAATGAACCAGTACCTGCAAACAACCTAGCCGTTCACTGAGATCACACTCAGGCTTTCTCAAAGACCACTCTGACCCGCGACTTGGACTTCAACTCGTTGCAACTATTACAGAAATAACTGGCCGAACCGCATGCCTGTAGCTTTTCCAGCTCACTGTCACAGTCGGGACAAAACGCCCGCTTCCTGACCGGATGCTGGCAGGCATCACAATAGTACTGACCGTCCTTCCAGTTCAGTTCGTCCTGACAGGCGGGACATCGATTCTCGCTCATAACTGTTCT
>NZ_JAKRFQ010000607.1 GCF_022347985.1 Photobacterium sp. OFAV2-7 | reverse complement strand
AGGGGATGGAAATCTACACAGGTGAGAAATCTACTCAGGTTTATGGCGAAGACGCATGGTTACCGCAAGAAACTTTAGATTTCATTCGTGAATACAAAGTGGCCATCAAAGGCCCGCTAACCACTCCTGTAGGTGGTGGTATTCGTTCACTTAACGTTGCTCTACGCCAAGAACTAGACCTGTATATCTGTGCGCGTCCTGTTCGTTACTTTGACGGCGTACCAAGCCCACTTAAACGCCCAGATCTAACTGATATGGTTATCTACCGTGAAAACTCGGAAGATATCTATGCTGGTGTTGAATTCCAGGCGGGTACCGAAGAAGCAGACAAAGTTATCAAGTTCCTACAAGACGAAATGGGTGCGACTAAGATCCGTTTCCCACAGCAGTGTGGTGTAGGTATCAAGCCTGTTTCTGAAGAAGGTACTAAACGTCTTGTCCGTGCAGCACTGCAGTACACTATCGATAACGATCGTGACTCTTTGACGCTGGTTCACAAAGGTAACATCATGAAGTTCACCGAAGGTGCCTTCAAAGATTGGGGTTACGAAGTGGCAGCGGAATTCGGTGCTGAGCTACTAGATGGCGGCCCTTGGATGACTCTGAAGAACCCTAACACGGGCAAAGAGATCGTTATCAAGGACAGCATCGCTGATGCCTTCCTGCAGCAAATCCTGCTTCGTCCTGCGGAGTATGATGTGATTGCAACGATGAACCTAAACGGTGACTACATCTCTGATGCATTGGCCGCTCAGGTTGGTGGTATCGGTATTGCTCCGGGTGCAAACATAGGTGACGGTGTGGCACTGTTCGAAGCTACTCACGGTACTGCACCTAAGTATGCCGGTCAGGATAAAGTTAACCCAGGTTCACTAATTCTGTCTGCAGAAATGATGCTTCGCCACCTAGGTTGGACTGAAGCGGCAGATCTGATTATCAGCTCAATGGAGTCGGCAATCAGTAACAAGACTGTGACTTACGATTTTGAGCGCCAGATGGAAGGTGCAACATTGCGTAAGTGCTCTGAGTTTGCAGATGACATGATCGAGCAAATGAAGTAATTAGTATCCTTAACGGATAGATAAAGGCTCAGCTTCGGCTGGGCCTTTTTTATTGGAGCCGTTTAGCTGTTTTGTGACGGTTAGCCGCTTTGTCTGTAACTCCCTGAAACAGCTGTCGAGTCCCTCATTTCTGGCATAGGATTATCGGGGCAAGATGTTCGTCAGCGAATTTTTAGCATATGATAGAAGATACGACTGCAAAGAGCGTGTGATTGTTAATAGAAATGTTAATAACGGCGAGGTTACTTTATTCAGTAACTATTCACTTTAGGCATGAGGCAAACAGGCCCAGATAAGATGGCGCTGCGTGAATAGTGAGCGGCGAAGTAGCAGGTTTGAGGCGATAATAAAAAAGGCGAGCCTCGGCTCACCTTAGAAATTGATGTACAAAGTTGAGCGTGGGTTATTTCGCCACTTCACCTTCGACAGGGACTATCTCTCTGGCATGGAAACCCTTAGGACCCGTCTCGACAGTGTAGTTGACCTGCTGGCCAGCCTTGAGAGTGCGGTATCCATCCATTTGGATAGTTGAATAGTGTGCAAAAATATCGCCTTCGCCACTTTCAGGGCAAATGAAACCGAAGCCTTTTGCGTTATTGAACCATTTAACTGTACCTGTTGCCATGCTTTACATCCCTCTTTGCATTCAAGATCCATTTTGCATTAGTATGCCGTTCCTTTTTACCACGACTTGCATACTAATGCTATTTTGATGCAGTTATTATCTACTACAGGTTACACTTTAGTAAAAAGAGCTAGACAGTCAAGTGCATACTATAACATTTTCATAAAATCCTTGTTTCTATGCAGATGATGTAGCAAGCCCTTGAACAAATGACTAAGATGAGATTATGAGCAAGTTATATGAATGGATTATTCCTGAGTCTGACGTACTAGACGAGGAGGATACTCAGGTTAAGCCACCATCGATGTATAAAGTTATTTTAAACAATGATGATTACACTCCGATGGATTTTGTGATAGAAGTGTTACAGAAGTTCTTCTCCATGGATCTGGAGAAAGCCACACAGTTGATGCTTACTGTGCATTACGAAGGGAAAGCTGTATGTGGAACCTTTACCGCTGAAGTCGCCGAGACGAAGGTGGCACAAGTGATGATGTATGCGAGGGAGCATGAACATCCGCTACTGTGTACGAAGGAAAAAGCTTGAACTTTTTCCGGCACACCATTTTGAGTGGTATTTAGGGGAGGTGCCTTATGCTAAACAAAGAACTTGAAGCAAGTCTGAACGGTGCATTCGCAAGAGCAAGGGAAAAACGCCATGAGTTTATGACTGTTGAGCATCTGCTCTTGGCATTGTTAGATAATGCTGCAGCGCAAGAGGCGTTGCTGGCTTGTCGAGCTGATCTGGAAACATTACGTAAAGAGCTCGATTCGTTTATTGAACAAACGACACCGCTAATCCCGGCTGATGATGAAAGCCGCGAGACGCAGCCGACGCTGAGTTTCCAGCGCGTGTTGCAGCGTGCCGTGTTCCACGTCCAGTCCTCCGGCCGCAGTGAAGTTACCGGTGCCAATGTGCTGGTTGCCATTTTCAGCGAGCAGGAATCTCATGCTGCCTACCTGCTTAAGAAGAGTGATATTAGCCGCCTTGACGTGGTTAACTTTATTTCTCACGGAACAGTCAAAGACAGCGATAACGATGACCTGAACGGTTCTGATGTGGGCGGGGACGAACCGCGTGCAGAGCAGAATTCCGAAGATAAGCTAGAAAACTTTGCGACCAACCTGAACCAACTGGCACGTGCGGGCGGAATCGACCCGCTGATTGGCCGTGACCACGAGCTTGAGCGTACGGTACAGGTTCTGTGCCGCCGCCGTAAAAACAACCCGCTGCTGGTAGGTGAAGCCGGTGTCGGTAAGACGGCAATAGCTGAAGGGCTGGCATGGCGCATTGTTGAAGGCCAGGTGCCGGACATTATCAAAGATTGCGTCATTTACTCGCTTGACATTGGTTCCCTGCTTGCAGGTACCAAATACCGTGGTGACTTCGAGAAGCGCTTCAAAGGCATTCTGAAGCAGTTGGAAAAAGAAGACCACGCGGTGCTCTTTATTGACGAGATCCACACCATTATCGGTGCTGGTGCTGCCTCTGGTGGCCAGGTTGATGCCGCTAACCTCATCAAGCCATTGCTGAGCAGTGGTAAAATTCGCTGCATGGGGTCGACGACCTATCA
>NZ_JAKRFQ010000606.1 GCF_022347985.1 Photobacterium sp. OFAV2-7 | reverse complement strand
GTTAGGCCTGCCGCCAGCGTTCAATCTGAGCCATGATCAAACTCTTCAATTAAAGTTTTGTTGGTCTTGCGACCGGCTCAATGAATACTGTTAATTCACTACCGAAGTAATGAATGAATTGACTGTGCTGATACCGAAGTATCAATTGGTCACTCAGCTTCATTGATAAATCTTTTGACTAATCATTTCACGAGTGCCCACACAGATTGCATGGTCAAATTGTTAAAGAACAATTCCTCATTCGCATTCGCTCTGAGGAGGTGCGCCATTCTAAAGGTTCAGCGTAAAGTGTCAAACACTTTTTGAAACTTTATTTTCAAAGGCTCTCACCACACCAACCCGTTGCCTGCTTTCTTACTTTTAGAAGCCGCTCTCCGTGTCGGTGAGGCGGCATTATAGAGACTTGTTTAAAGTTAGCAAGCCTAAATATAAAAAAAACTCACGTTCGAACAACATACCACCAATTAATTCATCTTCGCTTGTTTTAGAGACAATATTCTCAGTATATCTCCCCCAACTGCTCTTACACGACACCACTGAGGTTGAAAGCAAAACGCAAATAGTTCATGAAGTATTGATAAAACATAGGCATGTTGCTCCCGATTATATTCAGCTCTACACGTGATCAAGCGGAGATAACCCCTAATCAAAGTAAAAGGGCATGCTTTAACAGCACTGGCATGCTTCTTTAAAATAAACTTCATTGCACCTAGTCGCTCTTTCGACTTCTGGATCGCGTAGCCATCTACTTCATGGGTATAGTGACAAAGCGGTAGGTTCAATACACCGACCTCTCCTTGCTGAGCAACTTTAAGCCACAGCTCCCAGTCTGAGGCGAACGATAGCGTAGGTTCAAACCCACCAGCTTCAACCAAAGCAGACTTTTTAACCACAACCGTACTTGTACCAATCATATTTTCGGCAAATATCAGTGGAGTGAAATTTTTGAAGATAATAAGAGAATAGCGCTGGCTGATAATTCTTTTAAACCTAGGCCAAAAGTTAAAACAGGTAATAATTTTTTTTCCTGATGTTGATATATGCATGTAATCAGTAAAGCTTAATCTCAGTTCCGGGTAGACTGCATGCAGATTTAACTGACGGGTTAACTTTCCAGGCAGCCAATAATCACTAGGCTCAAGAAACGCTATCATGTCACAGCTACAATGCTGAATAGCTATATTTCTGGCCTTCGACACGCCAACCCGATGAGTAAATATCGCTTTTATATCCGCTTGCAACTCTAACCACTCACGAGAACCATCGACCGAACCGTTATCAACAATAATCATTTCTACATTGCACCCCTGCCCCCGAATACTATCAATCGCTCTTGGCAAGGTAGAAAGACTATTATTGTTCACTATTACGACACTGAGCTTAATTGTCTTATCCAAATCTATCCCCCGCAGCATCACAACTCCCTATCCCGCGGACTCTATGCAAGGCCCAAGCCAATCAACATGAGAATCAATCTTGGCATCAATATTGATACTCATGAATAAAACGACAAGCTGCTGCGTATGAACTGGGGGCAGAATGAAAAAGATTGGCTACGTTATTCCCGACTCTCTGGCATTATCAGAGTCCTTTATCGGTATTGAAATTCGAGCCATGATGACTCTTGGCCATCAAGTCAAACCCTATGCTCTAGATGACAAGGTGCTATTCCACCCCATAGATGCTTACTTAGAGCTTAATTGCATCTCGCTTTCAGACGCTTCTATCTATTCACTGTTCAGTATATGGAAAGCCTATCGCTGCCACTCCTTTATTCTCAAGCAACAAGCCATGGGGTATCTGCCTTTACTGCGGAAGGGACTACAACTCGCCTATTTAGCAGAGCGAGATGGCTGCGAACACCTGCATACTCACTTCTCCAGTCATCATGCCGCAACAGCGATTGTTGCGGCCAAAATACTCAACATACCCATTTCAGTGGTGGGTAGTGATGCCAAGAACCTGAATTACGCCCTGCAAGCGGCTAATTTTATCTGTGCAATAACGAAAGAAATGCAGAACGAACTGCAACTTGCAACTGAGCAACCCATCTATCATATTCCATTCGGTGTATACGAGGACAACTACAGCTCTCTAGTGCGGGCATGGCGGCCTCACAAGGATTTTCTCTTAGTCTGTCAAACCGCTGATGCAAAAGAGCTAAGTACTCTAATTATGGCACTAGAGCAGCTCTCCTCTGAAATCAGTATAGATATCGTTGGAAAGCCCTCTCTGCTCTCGCCTATTAAGAAACAGCTCGGCAATTTAGTACTCAATCATCAGATCTCATGTATTAAAAATATGACGCCAAATTGGTACCACCAGCATGCCAGCAACTATAAGGCGCTTATCATGCTCTCTACGGCAAGCACACATCTTAATGATGATACGCATGCCTTCATTATCAAGGAAGCGATGGCTCTGGGGCTCCCCATAATAACAAGTGTTCTCCCCATTTATATTGAAATCCTAGATAGTGAAAGCGGGCAGCTATTTCCGGCAGATGATCCCCATGCTCTTGCCATCGCCATGGAGACTCACCTAAAGCGTAGCGATAGCGACCTGAACTTACAGCGCGCCTACGCTTTCAACCGAGTAATGACCCATTTCACCATCTCACATCAGGCAACTCTGTTGTCGAAAAACATCGAGGCACTTTGAGCATGATGCCACGCTCACACGATATTCTTAACTTGCAAGAGCCTCGACGCCTATGAGCCGACGCAAGCAGCTACTTCTCGCATTGTGTAGCACCATGATGATCTATCTTGTCTGGTTTCAGCAAGGCAACCTGGTGTTGCTAATTGGCGTCTTGTTTGCCCTACCTTTCATTATTAGTCAGGCCTTCATCGTCTGCGTGGGCTTCATCATTTTTTCCTACTTTCGGATCCATGAAGCCTTCCCTGTTCTGGAGCCTCTTCGTATCCCGCAATTACTGGCCCTGGCCAGCCTGGCCGGGCTCGGTTGGCAATTATGGCTCAAACGAGAAACCATCACTTGGCAAAGCCTGCATACCCAACTGGTGATATTCACCGCCTGGGTACTTGTTTCCTGCATCGCTGCAACAAATCGCTCCGAGGCGTTTGCCAATTTCAATGGCAACTTCATCAAGATTTTTATCATGGTGTTTGCGATTAGCTGGCTACCAACCCGACTTAGCCAGCTACAGAAAATTCCATTCTTTCTAATATTGAGCGGACTTTGCATCGGCGGGCTGGCTCTTTACAACAAAGCCAATGGTATTGGACTTGTCGAGGGCACCCGG
>NZ_JAKRFQ010000605.1 GCF_022347985.1 Photobacterium sp. OFAV2-7 | reverse complement strand
GATGGCGGCTATGATGGATTTCCATCGTTTTGGCATCGATATATGGCTCGAGTGCATCATATGGGTAAGGTAATTCTGGAAAGTTGAATGACATGACCGTTCTCTCTTGGTTTTTCGATCATTCTAATGAGAATAAATATCATTATCAACCATGCTTTTTATGATGCTTTTCTACTTTCTTAGTTTTGGAGCTGAAGTAACTGCCGAAAGAGCTAAATTGAGATGGGTTATAGAGATAAACATACTAAGAAAAGGCGGTGGTAGTTATGAAAAAGCTTTTGTTGGTACTCATGTTTGGTTCTGGCTTGGTATTTGCTGATGACTCAGTGGTGAGCAGTGATGCAGAGAGAGTAAAAGAGGAACTAGCCAGTGAGGTTGCGGCAAAGCAGATTACGTTAGAGCAAGCTGATGAAATGGAGCTAAACCGTGCTGATACATATGAAGTCACTAGTACGGTAAGTGCAGAAAACCTGGAGTTGTTAATTGCCGAGAAGCTGAAAGATAGCGTGATGCCATTCTATTCCATAGAGTTCAATGACCCCATTAAAGACAAAGAATACCGCGCGACTGTCGTAGAGTACTTCGGTAAAGTGGAGTAGTGATGGTATGTGTAAGCAAAGCCTGTTCTAGCAGGCTTTGCTGTTTCTATTAGCGGCGCTTAACTGCGCTGAATTAACTCGATTTTGTAGCCATCCGGGTCGGTAACGAATGCAATGTGCGTGCTTCCGCCTTTCACCGGGCCTGGTTCGCGGCTCACGTTGCCCCCCGAAGCTTTAATCGCATCACAGGTTGCGTAAATGTCTTCAACACCAATTGCGATATGGCCGAAAGCATCGCCCATTTCGTATTCGGTTGTTCCCCAGTTATAGGTCAGCTCAATAACAGCCCCAGTAGACTCATCACCGTAGCCGACAAAGGCCAGGGTATATTTATAGGCCTCATTGTCACGCTTGCGAAGTAGCTGCATGCCCATGATATCGGTATAAAACTGAATAGAGCGATCGAGATCGCCAACGCGTAACATAGTATGAAGAATGCGTCCGTTAGCCATAGTGCCTCCGATGTCGGATAGAATTTGAATGAAGATATAATAGGTGCAGTAAACAGAATGGAAAATAACCAGTCTGGTAATTGCTGTTACTCATTCGGGTAAACTTTATCTTTGAATTCGCACAGGTCTTCAATAACACAGCTGCCGCAACGGGGCTTGCGGGCCACGCAGGTATAGCGGCCGTGTAATATCAGCCAGTGATGGACATCAACCTTGAATTCTTTCGGAACTACCTTTAGTAGCTTCTGCTCAACTTGATCGACGTTTTTACCCATTGCGAATTTGGTCCGGTTTGAGACCCGGAAAATATGGGTATCGACGGCGATGGTTGGCCAGCCGAATGCGGTGTTAAGGACGACATTGGCCGTTTTACGGCCGACACCTGGCAGAGCCTCTAGGGCTTCGCGGCTTTCAGGTACTTCTCCGCCGTGTTTTTCCAGCAGGATCCTGCAAGTCTTAATGACGTTTTCAGCCTTGGAGTTAAACAGGCCGATGGTTTTGATATATTCCTTTACGCCCTCGACACCCAGGTCGAACATGGCCTGAGGGGTGTTGGCGATAGGATAGAGTTTGTCGGTGGCCTTGTTGACGCTGACATCTGTGGCCTGTGCTGACAGAAGAACCGCAATCAGTAGTTCAAAAGGCGAGCTCCAGTTGAGTTCGGTTTCCGGGTGCGGATTTTCTGCCCGCAGACGTTCAAGTATCTGAACGCGTTTTTCATTGTTCATGCTTGCTTCCTAACAACTGTTGGCTGTTGCCGCAGTGAGCTATTCTTCTGGTGTAGGGCCAGAAACAGGTTGAGCCGCCTGTAGGTATGTCGCTAACTGCGGTTTATAGTATATTTTTAAGATTGGGCGTTTAGTTAGCCGAGGTAACCCGCGCTCGTTCAATTTCTGGTTTAGCTTCAGCACCTGCCGCTTTCTGTTCGCGTTTTTTATCTATCACATTCTTGAGTGCGATGATAAAACCGACACCGATAAAAGCTCCGGGTGGTAGCATTGCTAGCAAGAAGTTGCTGTCAAAGCTGAATACTTCAATACGTAATGATGCAGCCCAGTCTCCCAGCAGGCGATCTGCCCCGTCAAACAAGGTACCGTTGCCCAAAATTTCACGTATTGCGCCTAACACTACCAGGGTTGAGGTAAGGCCCAGCCCCATCCACAAACCATCTACCACGGCAGGTATAGGTTCGTTCTTGGAGGCGAAAGATTCTGCGCGGCCAATAATAATACAGTTAGTCACGATCAACGGGATGAAGATTCCCAGTGACTGGTAAAGCCCGTAAGTGAAGGCATTCATCAGTAACTGAACACAGGTGACCAGTGCCGCGATGATCATTACGAACACCGGGATCCGAACTTCTGACGGCACCCATTGACGAACCAGAGAAACGATCAGGTTCGATCCGATGAGCACTGCTGTGGTAGCAAGCCCGAGACCAAGGGCATTGGTGACGGTTGCCGATACGGCCAGAAGAGGGCAGAGCCCCAGTAACTGAACGATAGCCGGGTTGTTATCCCACAGGCCATTTTTCATCAATTCTTTATTTATGCTCATGAGTGGCCCTGACAATTCAGAGGTTGATTAAACAATTCTTGTTGGTAACGCTGGTAATACAGCGATACCTTCTTCACTGCACCGACAACGGCACGCGGGGTAATGGTCGCACCGGTAAACTGGTCGAAATTACCGCCGTCTTTGCGAACTGCCCAGCTGGCATCTTTTTCGCCTTGAAGTTTTTTTCCGGTAAAGCTGTAAATCCAGTCGGTTATCCGGGTATCAATTTTGTCGCCAAGCCCCGGGGTTTCATTGTGGCTTAGTACACGCACACCCGTTACAACACCAGAGGTATCAAGACCGACAATAATTTTGATGGCTCCGTTGTAGCCGTCGGGCGCAATAGCTTCAATCGCAACACCTGACACTTCTCCTTCCTTTTCTGCCAGGTAAGCCGGCATTGGCGTAGAGGTGCCGAGATACTGCTCATTGGTGACTAGGGTGCAGCTTTTGTAAAGTTCATTGTCATGGTTCTCCGCCGGAATCACCTGGTTCAGAACTTTAAGCAGCTCCTTTTGTTGCTGCTCTTGAATTCTTCCGGCAGTCAGCAGCTGGGTAACAGATACTAGCAGGGTAGCAAGCAGGGCAAATACTGCCAGTACACCGCTGTTTTTTTTCATTGCAATCAGCATGCTTGCTCCTATAAGTGGCCGTATGTTC